>JBOHAJ010000294.1:0-8946 GCA_050697715.1 Gaiellaceae bacterium | reverse complement strand
CCACTGGCCCGTCCAGAGCGCGTCGTTCGGGACGGTCTCGGTCCTCTCGAGCAGAACCTCACGCTCGACGTACTCCACCGTGGAAGACTCTTGCAGAGACGCGATCGCATCCTCGATGCGGGCGTCGGGAACCTCGAGCACACGCGCGTCGATCCTCGCGAGCGACCGTTTCACCTTAGCCCCGGCGCGGGCGACGAGCCGAGTGACCTTCGCGTTCGAGGCACCCTCCTCGAGACCGACGATGAGCCTCCCCGGCGCGTACCGCACTGTGGCCGTATTCCGAGGACGGTCGGACCCGGCGCCGCCGCTCCCCCCGGCTGGTTCTGGTCGTCGCCGAGTGCATGGGGAGCACTGAGCCCGGCGATTACGGCCGTCAGCAAGACAGCCGGGGTCGAGCGGCGAAGCGGGCGTGCCCAAGCAGGAAGTCGGGCCACCTATGGACGAGGGAGTCCCCGAGGCCCTTGTTCCCTGCCGATTTCGCGCAAGGATCACTTGATCGAGGGATGCCTGGCAGTGAACAGGGCTCGACGGCGCGCCCTGCCCGCTCTCGGCGCTAGCCGATCTGCGCGGCGAGTAGGAGTGCGGTTGCGGCGGCCGCTGCCGAGGCGACGCCGACGGCTGCACGGCGCGGCCACCGCCTGGCCGCGATCCGCCCTCCGTGCCAGACCACCACGTTGACCAAACCCGTTGCCACGTATGCGACGGCGGCGGCCCCGGCGAGCGCGAGCAGGACGACCGTTCCGATCTCGGCCGGCGACCGGACAACACCGTTCACGGCAAACACGAGACCGGGCATGGCGCCGGCCACGCACAGAACCAGGGCAACGGTGACGAGGCCGCTCTTCAGCTTTCCCAAAGGACCCCCCTTGGACGATGGACGGATCCATGGTGCCCGCCGCGTCCACGGTGCGCCATGGGCCGAGCGGCTCATTTCGGAGGGTGCCTGGACCTACTCCTGACGAGGCTCAAGATTCTCCGCCGCCTGCCGATAGTGGACCCGGAAAGAGGGCGTCAGGGTCATCCTTGGAGGGAGCCGCAGCCTCTGAGGTGAGAGAACCGGGCTCCCTCTTTCTCTTTGCGCTCGTAAAGGGCGTCAACCCGCTTCGAAGGGCAGCGGGGCCCGCAGGATCCGACGCGCCACGCCCCGGATCGTCCGCGTCCCGTACGCATGGCTCGGGTTCCACTTCGTGAGCACGGCGAGCGCGATCCGCGTGGTGTTCCTGCGAAGCATCGCCACCTGGTGCGTCACCTCGCCCGTGCCGGTGCTCCAGCCGCCCTTGAAGTAGACAGTCCAGCCTGCCGGAACCTCGGGCGGGATGCCCCACCGCTGGGAGGCGACGATGTGGGAGAGGAGCCAGCGCGCGTACGGGCGATGTCGCGCCGGGACGTACCGGTCGAAGCGGAGGAAGAAGCGCGCCTGGTCGCCCGCGGTGATCTCCGTCCAGCCCCAGCGGGTACGGAGTTGGAAGTGCTTCATCCGTGCGCGTTCGGCGAGGCGGTAGAGCGGGCGCGGTCCCAGAAGCTCAAGTACACGCTCGGCCGTCCTGTTGTCCGACCAACGGATCATGGGCGCGAGCAGGTCACGGTCTCGCTCCCTCAGCGGCCGGACCCGGACCGAGGACAGGTTCAGATAGGCGACCATGAGCATCGGCTTCAGCAGGCTCGCCGAGCGGACGACGCGCCATGGGTGGTAGCCCCAAAGACGGCCCTGCTCGTCCACGAAGGCGAAGCTCTCGATGCCGCTGCGCGTCTCGACGAAGCGGACGGCGGCGCGCTTGCGCTCCCACCACGTCGGAGTCTCGCCGCCCAGCGCGGGCGGAGGCGGGACGAGGAGCAGGCAGGAGACCGTAAAGACGAGAAGCCGGCGCCTCACGAGGGCGGGAATCTTAGTCGCGCCCGCGCGAGCGAGGTGCTAGGCCGCCCGATTGAGCGCCTCGATCTCCCGGCGGACGGCCAGCCGCTCCAGCGCCTCGGCCTCGATCTGACGCACGCGCTCACGCGTGAGCCCGAGTGTCTTCCCGATCTCGTCGAGCGACTTGGGATCCCGGTCGCCGTTGAGGCCGTAACGGAGCTTGACCACTTCGCGCTCCCGGTCGGGCAGCTCGGCGACGGCCTGGCGGAGCACTGTCTGCTCGAGACTGACAGAGACCTCCTCCTCCGGGCCCTCCGCTTCGCCGGCCACGAGCTCGTGGAACGTTCCTCCGTACTCGTCCCCAACGGGCCGGTCGAGGCTCGTGACGGCGCGGGCGGCCTCGCGCACCTCCCGCACCTGCCGGAGCGGGAGCTTCGCCTTCTCCGCGACCTCCTCGTCGGTCGGCAGGCGCCCGAGCTGCGGCAGGAGCTCCCGCTCGGCGCGGGAGATCTTCTGCTCGCGCTCGACGATGTGCACCGGGATGCGGATCTCGCGCGCCTTATTGGCCACTCCACGCTGCACGGCCTGCCGGATCCACCAGGTCGCGTAGGTCGAGAACTTGAAGCCCTTGCGGTAGTCGAACTTCTCCACCGCGCGGATGAGCCCGATGATCCCCTCCTGGATCAGGTCGAGCAGCGATAGACCGTGCCCCTGGTAGCGCTTCGCGATCGAGACGACGAGGCGAAGGTTCGAGTTGACCATCAGCTCCTTCGCCTCCCTGTCGCCACGCTCGACCCGCTTCGCGAGCTCGACCTCCTCCTCCTTCGTGAGGAGCGGATAGCGCCCGATCTCGTTCATGAAGAGCTGGAGGGCATCTGTCGTCGCGTGCGCCAGGTCGCCGTTCACGTAAGTGGCGACCGGCGCGGACTCGCGACCGCAGTCGTCCCGCAGCTCGATCTCGCGGCGGCCGATCTCTTCGTACAGGTCACTCACCTCGTCGTCGCCGAGGCCGAGCACCTCGACGAGGTCGTTCACCTCGGAGAACTCGAGGCAGGCCCGTTCCTCGCCCCGATCGAGCAATGCCTGGATCTGCGCATCCATACGCTAGGTATCTCTCGCCTCCGGGCGGAACAAACATCGAACGTATGTTCTATACTAGCACCCACTGGTGACACGCGCTCAATACCTGGAGGACACGTGCAAGACGGCGCTCAACCGTGTGCCCGACCCGAGCCGCGTGCCGTACCGCTGGACGGTCAACCCCTACCGAGGCTGCACGCACAGCTGCCACTACTGCTTCGCCCGGGCATACCACGCGTATCTGGATCTCGGCATCGGGGACGACTTCTCCTCGAAGATCGTGGTGAAGACGAACGTCGTGGAGGTGCTGCGGCGCGAACTCGCCTCGCCCAGATGGACGGGCGAGACCGTCGCCATGGGTACGGCCACCGACCCCTACCAGCACTGCGAGGGCCGCTACCGGCTCACGCGAGGCATCGTCCAGGCGCTCGCCAACTTCGCCAACCCGCTCTCCATCCTGACGAAGTCGACGATGATCGTGCGCGATCTCGACGTCTATCGACACCTCGACGAGGCCGCCCCGCTCACGGTCTCGATGAGCGTCGGAACGCTCGACGGGGACGTGCGCCGCGTCGTCGAGCCGGGCACTCCTCCCGCGAGGAAGCGGCTGGAGATCCTCGCCCGCTTCGCCGAGGTCGGTATCTGCACAGGCGTGCTCGTCGCGCCGATCCTCCCCGGTCTCACGGATGACGAGGAGCACCTGGACGCCGTCCTCGCCGCCTGCGCCGAGGCGGGCGCCGGGTACGCGGCGCCGATCGTCCTGCACGTTCGTCCGTCCATCCGCGAGCACTTCATGCCGTGGGTCAGGCGGACGTACCCGTGGCTCTACCCCCGGTACGTCGAGCTGTATGGGACCCGCGCCTACGCTCCGAAGGCCTACCAGGAGGAGATCTCCGAGCGCTTCTCGCGGCTCCGCCTTCGCCACGGGCTCACGGGCTCGTCGTCCCGTCCGGTCGCGAAGCCGCGGCAGGAGCAGCTCGCGCTCGCGGTCTGAGTAGTAGTGCTGGCACTCAGGCGCGGAGGATGGCCGCCACCGCCGACCGCACCTCGTCGGCCGGAGCTTCCAGCTCGGCGAGGACGCGGGCCGCGACCCCGTCCTCCTCACGCACGAGCCCCAGGAGGACGTGCTCCGTGCCGATGTACTGGTGGCCGAGGGCCCGCGCCTCACGCAGCGCGCCCTCGAGCGCCTGTTTCGTGCGGGGAGTGAAGGGCAGGTGACGGGCGTTGCCGGCCTGACCCTGACCCATCGCGCGGACGACCTCCCGGCGGACAGCGTCCCGGCGGACGCCGAGCTCCGCGAGCGCGCGACCGGCCGGCTCCTCGTCGAGGGAGAGAAGGCCCAGGAGAATGTGCTCGGTCCCCACGTGGTCGTGGCCAAGCCTCCTCGCTTCGCGCTCCGCGAGGACGACGACCTCCCGCGCGCGCCTGGTGAACCGCTCGAACGGCCATCTGAGCGCCCTGTTCTTGACCTCCCCCAGCAGGCGTTCGGCGTGCTTCCTCGCCGACGAAGCACCCGCGTCGTCGACGATCTGGTGCACGCGTTGGTGGCTGAGACCGAGCCGCTCTGCGATCTCGCGCATCGACCCGCCCGCGGCATGGAGCCGGCGGATCGCGTCGTGGTAGTCGACCCGCGCCAGGTCGAGCTCCCGCTCGGCGTCCGCGCAGCGGTCGCGGAGTCGGCTCGCTTCGTCGAGCATCCCCTCTTGGAGCATGGGTCTAGTTTATTAGACAATATGTCTAGATGTCTAGACAACATAGGATCGACCGCATGACTGCTTCGATTCGCATCGGAACGTGCTCCTGGGCCGACGAGGCGCTCACGAAGCATTGGTACCCGAAGAGCGTCCGCACCGCCGAGGAGCGGCTCCGCTACTACGCCGAGCGCTTCAGCGTCGTGGAGGTGGACTCGACGTACTACCGCCTTCCCGACGAGAGCACGGTCGAGCGTTGGGCCGAGCGCACGCCCGACGGGTTCGTGATGCACGTGAAGGCGTTCGCGCTCATGACCCGCCACCCGGCCAAGGTCGAGCAGCTTCCGCCCGATCTCCGCGAGGCGGCACCGCTCGACGAACGGGGTCGGGTCCAGCGGCCGCCGCGCGAGCTGCGCGGCGAGGTCTTTACCCGCTTCAGGAGCGCGCTCGAGCCGCTCCGGAGGGCCGGAAAGCTCGGGGGAATCCTGCTTCAGTTCCCCTCGTACGTGGTCTACAAGGATCAGTCGCTCGAGTATCTCGAGTGGGCGAAGGCCCAGCTCGGCGACGATCCCATGCTCGTCGAGTTCCGCCACAGGAGCTGGCTCGACGAGGAGCACCGCGCGACGACGCTCTCGTTCCTCGAGGAGCTCGGAGCGACACACGTGATCGTGGACGCGCCGAAAACCGAGGCCAAGAACCTCGTTCCGACGGTCGTCGCGCTCACGAGCCCGCTCGCCTACGTGCGGCTTCACGGCCGCAACGCCGCCACCTGGAACGTGCGCGGCGGCAGCGCAAGCGACCGTTTCGACTACCTCTACTCGGCGGAAGAGCTGGGCGAGTGGGTCGATCCGTTGCGCCGGCTCTCCGCCGACGCCGAGGAGGTCTACGTCCTGTTCAACAACAACCGCTGGAGCCGGCGCGGGGTCGACGGCCCTGAAGAACTGGTCGCCCAGGCGCCCGACAACGCTCGCAGCTTGCGGGAAATCCTCTCCAGAACGGGGATACCCATCGGCTAACAGGTCGGGTACCGTTCAAGGACTAGGGGAAAGCCGCCGATCTCTGTACCAACGTGGGGAGCCGTCTCGGTACGCACATCTACTGGACCCTGGCGCTAAGCGCTGCGATCACGCTGCTCGCGCTTTCGCCGCTCGTCCTGCCGGACGGGGAACGGAGCGAGCAGCTGCCGCCGCCGCTCCAAGGGATCGCGAAGGCGGGCGAGGTCATCGCCTCGTCGCTCTTCCCGCCGGCGGTACGCGTCCCTGAGACCACATCGGAGCCCGAGCCCGCTCCCGCAGCCGCTTCCATCGTCGTGGTCGACTCCGTGACGGCGACGGCGGATCCCGAACCGGCCTCGGAGCCCACCACGGATCCGAAGCCGAAGCCTGCCGCCGAGAAGCCCCGGCCGCGAAAGCCGCCCGAGCCGAACGCAGGAGCTCCCGCACCTCCCGAGAAGCCGATCGACGATGACGACGAGGACGACAACCGCGACGACGAGGACGACAACGGCGGTGGCGGCGACGGTGACGATGAGGACGACAACGGCGACGACGACAACGACAACGGGAACGGGAACGGGAACGGAAACGACGAGGACGAGGACGACGACCACGGCAACGGCAACAACGACGGAGCCGGCGACGGCTCCGGCGGGAACGGCGGCGGGAACGGCGGCGGCAACGGCGGCGACGAGCCGGACGAGCCCGACCAGCAGGACAACGACTGCGAGCAGGACGACGAGGGCGAGAAGGACGACAAGGACTAGGAAGCCCTGAAGCACACGGCGAGAGCGGCGGCGACCCCGGAGGGAGCGCTCGTCCTCCTGCACGGCCGCGGCGCTGACGAGCACGACCTCGTCCCGCTCCTCGACTTCCTCGATCCTGAACGACGACTCCTCGGCCTCCTTCCCCAGGGCCCGCTCTCGCTCCCGCCGGGCGGAGCGCACTGGTACGTCGTCAGGCAGGTCGGCTTCCCCGACCCCGAGACCTTCCACCCCACCTTCGCCGAGCTGAGCACCTGGCTCGACGGCACGCTCGCCGAGCACGGCGTCCCGCCCGAGCGGACGGTGATCGGCGGCTTCTCGCAGGGCGCCGTCATGTCGTACGCGCTCGGGCTCGGCGTGGGCCGGCCGCGCCCGGCCGCGATCCTTGCGCTGAGCGGATTCCTCCCGACCGTGGAGGGCTTCGAGCTCGACCTCTCGGGCCGCGCGGGCTTGCCAGTCTCCATCTCGCACGGCTCGCACGACCCGATCATCTCGGTCGAGTTCGGCCGAGACGCCCGCAGGCGGCTCGAGCACGCAGGGCTCGCAGTCGTTTACCGTGAGGATCCGGTTGCGCACCAGATCTCGCCCGGCACGCTGGCCCAGGCGAGGGCCGTCCTGGAGCGAGCGCTTCCCTGAAGCGGAATGCTATTTGAGCCCTCAACGTTCTAACGCCCAATGAGCGACTATGGGCACCCACTGACATTCGGCGCGAACGCCGACCCGAGTGCTGACGCGCTCGACGTCGCCCGCCGGGTGGCCCGCAAGGCGGACGAGGTCGGGCTCGAGCTCGTCGGGATTCAGGATCACCCCTACGCGCCGCTTTCTCGACACCTGGGCCCTGATCGCGGACTTGCTCGCACGAACCGAGCGCGTCCACATCTTCCCGAACGTCGCCAACCTCCCCCTGCGGGGGCCGGCGCTGATCGCCAAGCAGGCCGCCTCGCTGGACGTGCTCTCGGGCGGCCGCTTCGAGCTCGGGCTCGGCGCCGGCACGTTTTGGGAGGCGATCGGCGCCATGGGCGGGCCCGTCCGCTCGCCCCGCGAGGCGCTCGAGGCGGTGGAAGAGGCGGTGGCGATCATCCGCCGGTTCTGGACGGCGGAGCCTGCGGCGCGGGTGGAAGGGCGGCACTACCGCCTCGACGGCGTCCACCCCGGGCCGGCCCCTGCGCACGACATCGAGATCTGGCTCGGCGCGCTCAAGCCCCGCATGCTCAACCTGACGGGGCGGGTCGCGGACGGGCTCTCCATCTCGCTCCCCTACGCGCCGCCCGAGCAGGTGCCCGAGATCCAGCGCCGCGTGGACGAGGGCGCTGCCCAGGCCGGCCGGAGTCCGAGCGAGATCCGGCGGCTCTACAACCTGATGGGAGAGCTGCCCGACACGCCGGCCGCGGCGCGGTGGGTCGAGGAGCTGACGGGATACGTGCGCGAGCTGGGGTTCGACACGTTCGTGTTCTGGCCCACCGGCGAAGACCCGCTCCCCCAGCTCGAGCGCTTCGCCGCTGACGTCGCTCCAGGCGTTCGCGACGCCGTCGCACGGGAACGAAAGGAGGCTGCATGAGACTCGAAGGCATCCACCACGTCACTGCGATCACCGCGGACGCGCCCGGCAACGTGGACTTCTACGCGCGTGTGCTCGGTCTGCGGCTGGTGAAAAAGACTGTCAACCAGGACGACCCCACCGTGTACCACCTCTTCTACGCGGACGAGCGAGGCAGCCCAGGCTCCGACATCACCTTCTTTGAGTACTCGGGAGCCAGGAGGGGACGCGCGGGCGCCGGCATGGTGCACCGCGTCGTCTGGCGGGTGGGCTCGGAGGAGGCACTCGACTTCTGGGCCGAGCGCCTCGGAGCGGAAGGCGTCACGACCGAGCGCTCGCCGGGCGCCCTGCGGTTCGCCGACCCCGAGGGGCTCGGACTCGGGCTCGTCGTGGCCGAGAACGACGACGAGCCGCTCGTCGCCGACCATCCAGAGATCCCGGCCACGCTGGCGCTGCACGGCTTCGGCGGCATGCGCGCGTACACCCCCGAGCCCGAGCGAAGCCGCCGCTTCCTCGAGGAGGGTCTCGGCTTTGCCGAGGCGGGCGAGTCCGCCTGGGAGGCGCGCGGCGAGCGCCGCGGCTCGCTCTACGCGTACGACGCGCCACCGTCCGACCGTGGACTCCAGGGCGCCGGAACGGTGCACCACGTCGCCTGGTCCTCGACCGTGGAGGAACACGAAGCGTGGCGGAAGCGCGTGGCGGGCGCGGGCGGCGCCCCGACGCCCGTGATCGACCGTTTCTACTTCCGCTCGATCTACTTCCGCGAGCCGAGCGGCGTGCTCTTCGAGATCGCGACGCTCGGCCCCGGGTTCACCTCCGACGAGCCCCTGGAGAGCCTGGGCGAGAGCTTGTCCCTACCGCCTGCGTTCGAGCACCTGAGGGGACAACTCGAAGGGATCCTGACTCCGCTGCCGAGCCCGCGTCAGGAGATCGCAGCGTCACCCGGCCGAGGTTCCTCGACCCCGGTCTCCGGCGGCCCGACAGGAACCGGACGCGGCGGGCGCAGGTAGAGCGTGTCGTAGAGAAC
>JBOHAJ010000293.1:0-7292 GCA_050697715.1 Gaiellaceae bacterium | reverse complement strand
CGGCCGTCCTGCGCAGCCCGCACGCACGGGCTCGGCTCACGGGGATCGACCTCGAGGCGGCGCGGCAGGCGGCCGGCGTGCGCGGGGTGTTGGGGCCGGCCGACCTCGACGTGCTGACGGACGAGCCCGGCTACCACGGGGACCCGGTCGCGGCCGTGGCCGCGGAGTCGTACGGGCTGGCGCGCGCCGCCCTCGCCGCGCTCGCGCCAGCGTGGCACGTGCTCGAGCCGCTGCTCGATCCCGACGAGGCCGTCCGGACGAAGTCCCTTCTCGCCGAGCCGCGGCGCTACGCGCGAGGCGACGTCGAGCGCGCACTCGCCGAGGCCGACGTGGTCGTGGAGGCCGAGTACCGGACGCAGAGCGTCCTCCACAACGCGCTCGAGACGCACCAGGCCGTGTGCGTCTGGGAGGGCGCCGGGCTGACCGTCTACACGCCGACGCAGTACATCTGGGGCGTTCGGAACGAGGTCGCCGAGGCGTTCCGGCTTCCCAAGGACGACGTCCGCGTCGTCTGCCGCTACGTCGGCGGCGGCTTCGGGGCCAAGAACGAGGCCGGCGACTACACGATCATCGCGGCAGAGCTCGCACGCCGCACCGGCCGGCCTGTCCGCTGCGCGCTCACGCGGCGCGAGGAGAACGTCGACAGCGGCAACAGGAACCCGACGATTCAGCGGCTGGCGGCCGGGGCGCGAGCCGACGGCACGCTGACGGCGCTGCGCGGCGAGTACGTCTGCGCGCTCGGCTGGGACGGCTGGCTCCCTTCCACGGCGGGGCCGCTCCAGATGCTCTACGCCTGCGAGAACGTCGGGACCGTCGAATACGGCGCGAAGCTGAACACGCCGCCGATGGCCGCCTTCCGCGCGCCCGGCTTCGTGGAGGGGACGTTCGGGCTCGAATGCCTGCTCGACGAGCTGGCCGCGCGCCTGGAGCTCGACCCGCTCGAGCTCCGGCGACGCAACTACTCGGACGCCGATCCGCTCGACAACCGCCCGTTCTCCGCCAAGAACCTGGCCGAGTGCTACCGGCGAGCCGAGCCGCACTGGGCGCGGCGGGCCGAGGTGCGGGCGCGTTCCGAGCGGCCGTGGCACCGGGGGGTCGGGCTCGCGAGCCAGGTCTGGTACGGTGGCGGCGGGCCGCCCTCCTACGCCTGGGTACGCGTCGGCTCGGACGGAAGCACCGTCGTCGTCACCGCCATGCAGGACATCGGCACGGGGACACGGACGGCGATGGGGCAGATCGCCGCCGAGGAGCTCGGGCTCCCGCTCGAGCGCGTTCGCGTGGAGCTCGGAGACTCGGCGCGCGGCCCCTACTCGGTCATCTCGGGCGGTTCCTCCACGGTGCCTTCCATGGGTCCCGCCGTCAGGGCTGCGGCGGCCGATGCCGCGCGGCAGATCCTCGAGATCGCCGCCCAGCGCTTCCACCTCGAGGAGCGCATCCTCTCCCTGCGGGACGGCCACGTCGTCTCCGCGGACGGCGGCTCCTGGCCGCTCGAGGAGGTCACCGGGCTCCTGGGGGATGCGCAGATCCTCGGGAGGGGCGCGCGCGGGCCGAATCCGGCCGGCATGCGCGTCCTCACGTTCGGCATCCAGGTGGCCGAGGTGGCGGTGGACGTCGAGACGGGGGAGGTGCGCGTGGAGCGGATCGCGGCCGTCCACGACGTCGGGCGCGTCATCAACCCGCTCGGGGCCTCGAGCCAGGTCGAGGGCGGGATCATCCAGGGCCTCGGACACACGCTCTCGGAGCAGCGGCTGCTCGACCCGGGGACGGGGACGGTGCTGACGCAGACGCTCGACGCCTATCGCCTGCCGACGATCGCAGACGTTCCCGAGCTCCACGTGGAGCTCCTCGACCTGCCGGACGAGCATCTGACCAACCTCGGCGCGAAGGGTCTCGGCGAGCCGCCGATCGTGCCCACCGCGGCTGCGATCGCGAACGCGATCCGGGACGCGACCGGCGCAGACGTACGCGCACTCCCGATCACGCGGGAGGAGATGCTGCGGGCGCTGAAGGAGGCGCGTGAGCGAGCGTACGCTCCGCAGGCCGGCTAGCCTCGCCGAGGTCGCCGGCCGGCCGCTCGCGGGAGGCACCGACCTCGTTCCACTCCTGCAGGACGGGCTCGTGGAGGCGGATGCGCTCGCCGACGTTCGAGAGCTGTTACCGCGAGGCGTCGAGGGCTCGCGAATCGGAGCCGGGACGACGCTCGCCGAGCTGGAGCGCTCGGAGGAGGCGCCGGGCGCGCTGCGCGAGGCCTGCCGGCTCGCGGCGTCGCCGCAGCTCCGGCACATGGGCACGATCGGCGGCAACCTCCTTCAGGCCACGCGCTGCTGGTACTGGCGGCTCGCCTTCCCCTGCTTCCTGCACGGCGGCGATCGCTGCCACGCGCGCGAGGGCGAGCACCGCGAGCACGCGATCTTCGCGAACGACCCCTGCGCCTCGGCGCACCCGTCCGACCCGGCGGCGGCCCTCCTCGCTTGCTCGGCGACGATCCTGACGGATCGCCGCCGACTGGCTCTCCCCGAGCTCTACCGGCTCCCGACCGACGACGATCGGAGCTTGACGACCCTCGAGGATGGAGAGCTCATCCTCGAGATCGAGCTCGCGCCGCCCGACGACAGCGTCTACCTCAAGGCCATGGATCGCCGGCGGTTCAGCTTTCCGCTCGTGGGCGTCGCAGCCGCCCGTTACGGGGACGACGTCCGCCTCGGCCTCTCCGGCGTCGCCCCCATCCCGTGGCAGCTCGACAGCCCGGAAGAGCTGGACCGCGCGACGCCCCTCCCCGGCACCGCCTACAAGGTCGAGATCGCGCGCGCCCTCGTCCGGCGGGCTCTCGAGGCCGTCCGCGCTTGAGCTTGTGTTCCACGCGCACAAGGCTCGAGCGCCGGTACAGGAGCTCTCTTTCGCGCTCCCAGGCCGGATTGACTTTGTGCTCGTGAAACACAAGCGAGTTTCGTGAGCATCGGCGCGATCGTGCTGGCGGCCGGGGCGGCGACGCGGTTCGGCGCGCCCAAGCAACGGCTGCTGCTGCCACGGGTGCTGGAGCGACTCGCGGAGACGCCCGTGGACGAGGTCGTCGTCGCCGCCGGCGCGTACCACCTCGACGCGACCGGAGTCCGCGTCGTCGAGTGCCCAGACTGGGAGCGCGGGCCGGGCGCCTCGCTGCGCTGCGGCCTCCGCGCGCTCCGACCCGATACCGAGGCGGCTGTGATCGTCCTCGCCGACGGACCGAACCTCGCCCCCCGGGCCGTCGAGCGCGTGCTCGGGGCCTGGCGCGCGGGGGTGGGCGATCTGGTGGCGGCGAGCTACGGCGGCGTCCGCGGCCACCCCCTTGTCGTCGGCCGGCCCCTCTGGGACACGGTCCCGGACGAGGGCCTGCGCGCTTTCGAGCCGGTACTCGTCCCCTGCGACGACCTTGGGACTCCAGGAGACGTCGATGCTGCCGATGACATAGGCAGGGTGAATCCGCCGCTCACCGAACACTGACGCCCAGGGCCAGATGGAAGCCCACGCCGCGCACTCACCGCTCGTCGCCGCACGCCTGCGCCGCCGCCTCTCCCTGGAGGAGGCCGCCGCCCGCGCGCACCTCGACGTGGACGCAGTCCGCTCCCTCGAGGAGAGTCGCACGTACGTCTTCCCGTCCACGGCCGACGCGATCGCCGCGGCCGTCGTCTACGCGTCCGCGCTCGGCATCGGGCCGCGCGAGGCGCGGGAGCTCGCCGGACTCCCTGCGGAGTCCGTGGTCGAGCGCTGGTCGCTGCGCCGCTGGCTCGTCGTCCTCGGCTTCGTCGCAGCGGCGGCGGCCCTCGCGATCTTCGTCCTTCGCCCGCAGCTCTTCCCCGAACAGCCCGTCCCGGTCCCCTCCGTCGCTTCCGCGGCCCAGGCCGAGCCGCTTCCCGACCCCTGGAAGATCCAAGTGGACGTCTACAACGGCACCAGGGCCGGCAACGCCGCCTCGGGCCTGGCGAACGAGGTCGCCGGGCTGGCGTACCACATCGGCGAGGTGAAGAACGCCCGCCGCTCCGACTACCGCGAGACACGCGTCTACTATCCGCCGGGCGCCGAGGCCATCGCGCGCCGGCTCGCCCGCCAGCTCGGCGTGCGGACGGCTGCGCTCCCGGGCGGCGACGACCCGCTCCGGCTGGTCGTCATCGTCGGAACGCGGCGCTGACGCCGCGGGCTAGTGCTTACTCGAGAGGCGTGCGCAGCGCGGCGAGCCTCGCCTTGAGCCCGGGCGGCATCTCCTCGTGGCACGCCTTGCGCACGAACCGGCGGAGCGTCTCCTCGAAGCGGTAGCGCCTCGCGCAGTAGGCGCAGGCAGCGATGTGGGCCTCCGCCTCGCGGCGCTCGTGCTCGTCGAGGTCCCGGTCGAGGTACGGCTGGATTCGCTCTTCGCACTTCTCGCAGAGATCCTCGAACGGCATCATCCCTCCTCCCCGACCGCGGCGTCGGCCAGCTCCCGCTTGAGCACGCGCCGGCCGCGGTGCAGGCGCGACATCACCGTTCCAATGGGGACATCGAGGATCTGGGCGGCCTCCTGGTAGGAGAAGTCGCCGATGTCCACGAGGACGATCACGTCCCGGAAGTCGTGCGGCACCTGCGAGAGAGCCTGCACGACCGAGTCCTGGGAGAGACGCTCGACGATCCGTTCCTCGTCCTCGCTCCCGTCCACGCTCTCCTCGAGGCGGTTATAGAGGAAGTAGTCACCCTCCTCCATCGGGCGGAGGTCGGGAGCGCGCTGCTCGCGCCGCCCCCGGTCGATGTTGAGGTTGGTCAGGATGCGCATGAGCCAGGCGCGGAGGTTGGTGCCGGGCTGATAGGAGCGCCAGCTCCGGAACGCACGCGCGTACGTGTCCTGGACGAGATCCTCCGCCTCCTCACGAGTAGAAACGAGGCGCCGCGCCACCCTGTAGATCTGGTCGGCCAGCTCGAGCGCCTCCTCCTCGAAGCGAACACGGTCACGGGCGTTTTCTGCGATGCGCCGGGCGTTGATCTCGGGATTCGCCATTCCGCCCGACATTAAGAAGCAAACGTCCGCACCATGTGCGCTATTCCGCGACCGGGCGGAATCCAGCCTGCGCGAGCGCGGCGACGATCTCCGGCCGCTGGACGCGCTCGTCGTCCCAGGAGAGGCTCACCTGGCCCAGCAGATTCGCGTTCGCGGCCTCGAGCCCGTCGAGGTTCCCGAGCGCCCCGCCGAGTCGCATGACGCAGCGCTCGCACCGGATGCCGGAAACCTGGATCGTCTCGGAGCGGATCGCCATCAGAGCCCATCGTACGTGAGCGCGGCAAGCCGCTCACACAGGGCCGAGAGGCCGTGCTCGCGCCCGACACCGAGCTGCTCCTCCGCCTGCGCGAGCCCGCGCAGCGGGGCCACGAGGTCGTGGGTC
The DNA here is from genome assembly GCA_050697715.1 of Gaiellaceae bacterium. Classification (GTDB taxonomy): domain Bacteria; phylum Actinomycetota; class Thermoleophilia; order Gaiellales; family Gaiellaceae; genus DASQWP01. The sequence goes on along the minus strand of JBOHAJ010000293.1, from coordinate 1,908 downwards.
GGCTCGAGCCGCTCGAGCAGATCGGCGAGCAGCTCGTCCACCGTGACGAGGCGTTCCTTGTCCGGGTGGATCAGACGGGCGCGCCCGCCCAAGCGAAGGGCTGCCCAGCGATTCTGGGCGTAGACGCCGCGGTCGGCCGGAGGCCCGGGCGGTGCCCAGGCGACGAGCGCTTGCACGAGGGCGGCGAACGCCGCCGAGACGTCCACCCGCGTGGGCTGGTCGGGCATCCGCACCTCGAGCGTCCCGTACCGCGGATGGGGGCGAGCGTCCCACCAGATCCGCTCCCTCGTATCGGCGAGCCCGAGCGCGACGAGCCTCCCGGCGAACCGCTCCCACTCGGCGAAGGACGCGAACGTGGGGGGCGGCCCGCTGCGGGGAAGGAGGGCGAGCAGCTCCGCCCGCGTGGAGGAGAGCCCGGTCTCCGCCCCGGCTGCATAGGGCGAGTTCGCCGAGAGGGCGAGCAGGAGCGGCAGCCAGGGGAGAATGGCCTCGAGCTTCGACAGGCACTCCTCCGGGCTCTCGACCCCGACGTGGACGTGGAGCCCGGCGCAGTACTGGCGGCGCGCCGAGACGCCGGCCCACTCGACGAACTCCAAGTAGCCGGCGACGGGCGTGACCGGCTGCTCCTCGGAGACGGCGGTGGGCCAGGTCCCCGACGCCGCCAGCACGAGCCCCGCGCCGACGAGGCGGTCACGCGCCATTCGCCGCAGTGCCACCAGCTCGGCACCCGCCTCTGCGGGGCCGGGGCACACGCCCGTGTTCAACTCGAGCATCGTGCGGAAGAGCTCGGCCTTCACCCGCGTCCCGTCGAGAACCTCCTCCGGGACGGGTGCCGGGGTGAGCGCGTGCCGGTCGAGGACGAAGAGCTCCTCCTCGATCCCGACCGACCAGCGCGAAGAACCGCCGAAGGCGTGGTCAGCCATGGGCGGGAGTGTAGGGAGAGGGTGGCCGGAGGCCCGGGCAGGCAGGGCGGGCCTCCGACCGGTCAGCCCCTGGGGGGGAGGGGCTGCGGACGCGTTCAGCCGGCCGGTTGGCTCGGCCTGCGCCCGAGAGTGACGCTCAAAGTACGTTTCGCGTCGCCACGGTGGATCTCGAGGGTGAGCGTGTCGCCGGGATCCTTCTCCATGATCAGGCCCACCAGGTCGTCCCCCGATTCGATCTGTTCCCCGTCGGCCTTCGTGATGATGTCGCCCCCGAGGTCGTAGGTGACGCCGCCCACGACGACCTGGGTGTCGCCGCCCTGCAGACCCGCCTCGGCCGCGGGACTGCCGGGGCGGACGCCCACCACGAGCGCGCCGTGGTCGACAGGCAGACGAAACGACTCGGCGAGCGCCTCGTCCACGGAGTCCAGCTCGACGCCGAGGTACGCATGCTCCACCTTGCCGCGCTCGATCAGCTCGGACACGACCTCTTTGACCGTGTTGATCGGCATCGCGAAGCCGATGCCGACGTTGCCCTCGGAGGTGCCGCCGGTGAAGTTCTGCGAGTTCACGCCGATCACCTCGCCGCGCGTGTTCAGGAGCGGGCCGCCCGAACTCCCGCGGTTGATCGGGGCGTCGGTCTGGATGACCTTGTCGACCGTAAAGCCGTTGGGCGACTGGATCTGCCGCCGGAGGGCGCTCACGATCCCTGCGGTGGCGCTGCGCTCGAGCCCGAAGGGGTTCCCGATCGCGACGACGGGGTCTCCGACCCTCACGCTGTCCGAGTCGCCGAGATCGAGCGGAGTGAGCGCGCGGGACTGAGCGTCGATCTTGAGCACCGCGACGTCGGTGGATGGGTCGGTGCCGACGATCTCCGCGGGCACCTTGTCCTCGCCGCCCGAGAAGTTGACCTCGACGTCCTGCGCGTTTTCGACGACGTGGTAGTTCGTCACGATGTGACCCGTCTTGTTGATGACGAAGCCGGAGC
>JBOHAJ010000292.1:0-3350 GCA_050697715.1 Gaiellaceae bacterium | reverse complement strand
GAGGGCTACGACTGCTTCGTGACGGGCGAGGCCGACGAGCCGACGAAGCACGCGGCCAAGGAGAGCGGCCTCCACTTCGTCGCCGCCGGTCACTACGCGACCGAGACGCTAGGGATCCGCGCCCTCGCGGCGAAGCTGGCCGAGCAGTTCGGCCTCGAGTGGGAGTTCGTCGACCTCCCCAATCCGGTTTAGGAACTCCAGCAGGATCTCGGCGCAGGCCTCAGGCTGCTCGCCGACGACCAGGTGGCCGGCGGCGGGCACGACCCGGATCGGCGCGCGCAGGCGGCGCGCGTACTCGAAGCCGTCCTCGAGCGGGATGAGGCGGTCCCGGGCCCCCCACACCAGGAGCGTCGGACAGCGGACGCGGTCGAGGTCCTGCCGCGGGTCGTCCCTGACGAGCGCACGGCCCGCGCCTCCGACATCCGTATGCTCGAGCGGCCCCTCGAGGAACCCGAGCACGGAGCGCGGGGAGAGCCGGCGCGGATCGGCCGCACCCCAGATCCCGAAGGCGAGCGGCCGCAGGTTCGGCCTCCTCGCGATCACGCGCCGTGCGCGCGCGACGAACCGCGCCGGCCGGATGACGCTCACGATCGTCAGCCAGATCTGGGCCCGGCGGGTGGTCGAGACGATTCCGGCGGGCGCGACGAGCGCGAGCGCCGAGACCGCCTCCGGCCACCCCACCGCCGCGCGCAGGGCGACGACCCCGCCCATGGAATAGCCGAGCACGGCCGCCGGAAGCATCTCCTCGTGGTCTGCGACACGGATCACGTGCGCGGCGAAGTCGCTCAGGCTCTCGGCCGCCGGCAATGCTGCGGAGCCGCCGTGGCCGGGCAGGTCGGGCACCAGCACGCGCCTGCGCCGTGCGAGGAGCGGCGCGAGCTCGGCGAAGTTGACGGCGGCTCCGCCGATCCCGTGCACGACGACGAGCGGCGGCCCTTCGCCGCCGACGAACCACCGGGTCGGCACGCCGTCGATCTCCGCAAAATGCGGTTCGAACCCCCGAAGGAGCGTTGCCGCCGACATGCAGGAACCGTATCCTGTGACCATGCTCTTGCCAGGAGAGCGGAGCCTCCATTGAGCTCCGCCCGGAACAACGGACTGCGCGTCGCGAGCCCGCCCGTGCCCTGACGGCGGGCTTTTTTGCGCCTCAGAAAGGAGACTAAGTGGCAAACCACCTGACGCCCGAGGAGCTGTCCAAGGAGCTGGGGATCGACCGCAAGGAAGTGATCCGCGTCTGCCTCGAGGAGTCGATCCCGATCTACCAGGGCAAGATCGACAAGACCCTGTTCCAGGCGCACCTCGAGGCGACGGGCGCAAGCAGGACGGCGGCCGGCTAGAGTCGGCGCGCGTCTAGCTCGCCCGCGTCGCGGCCCGCTTGCGGGACGCGGCGGTCTTCTTGCGCGGTGGACCCTTCTCCTTCTGGGCCTGCGCGACGCTCTGCCTGAGCGCCTCCATGAGATCCACGACCGGAGCGACCGCCACCGGCTCGGGGCGCGTGATCTCCTCGCCGGCGAGCTTGGCCTCGAGCATCGCGCGCAGGTCGCGGCGGTACTCGTTCTCGAACTCGCCCGGATCGAACTCGCCCACCAGGCTCTCGACGAGCTGCCGCGCCATCTCGAGCTCCGGCTTCTTCACGTCCGTCTCCGAGACGGCCTCGTCGATCTCTGCGCGCGAGCGAATGTCCTCGGCGAAGTACAGCGTCTCGAGCGCGAGCGACTCGCCGAGCGGACGAATGAGACAGAGGTTCTCCTTCCCCCAGAGCACGAACTTGCCGATCGCGGCCACGTTCGTCTCCTGCAGCGCCCGGAGGAGCAGGACGTAGGGCTTCCGCTGCGCAGCCGCGCCGGCGGGGGCGAGGTAGTAAGTGCGGTCGAAGAAGATCGGATCGACGTCCCCGAGCGGCACGAACTTGACGATGTCCACGGACTGCGAGCGCTGGAGCGCGACCGCCTCCATGTCCTCCTCCTCGACGATCACGTACTGCCCCTTGGCGAACTCCCAGCCCTTCACGAGCTCGTCGGCTTCGACGTCCCGCTCGTGGTGCGGGCACCAGCGCTTCTGCTTGATGGGCGTCCCGCACTCGCGGTGAAGCGTGCGGAATGCGACGTCCTTGCGCTGCTGCGCCACGGCCAGGCCGATGGGGATGTTCACCAGCCCGAAGTTGATGGATCCGTTCCAGATCGTCCGCATACGGGGCCTCAAGCGTACAGGAGAGACGCCCCAATTCTGCATCCCGGTCCGGTTCCCTCCCAGGTTCGCCCAGTTTGACGCCAGGGGAGGTTGGGTACCCCTAGCATGAACCCGGACGGTTCTCTTCTCAGGGGGTCTCACCGTGCGACTTACGCTGCACGAGAATCGTGCGCCGACACGTGCGCTTCGCGCCGCGCTCGACGAGATCGGCTCGCGCTACGGCCTTGCGCCGGCGGCCCTTTTCGAGCTCAAGGTGGCGGCGACCGAGGCTCTCACGAACGCGCTGAAGGGTTCCGCGGGGGGCAACGGCGTGGAGGTCGCGCTGCATCCGTCCGAGGACGAGATCGCGATCGAGGTGCGAAACCGCGGCACCTTCGAGCTGGACCACGAGGCGCGGGCGGAGCTCGAGGCGGAGGGAGGCCGCGGCATCCCGCTCATGCTCGCGCTCGTGGACGAGGTCGAGTTCTCCTCCAGCCGCGTCGGGACGCGGGTGCGCATGCGTAAGCGCACAGGCCGACAGAGGCCCGGCGAGCTGCGCGCCCTCCGTTCGACCTAGAGTCGGCGCGCGCCGACCCAGGTGTCGGCGTACCAGCCGCTGATCGACGAGAACTTGACCACATCGCCGGTGTGCGGCGAGTGGATGAACTGGTTGCCGCCGATGGAGATCCCCATGTGCCCGAGGCCGTTGAAGAAGACGAGGTCGCCGGGCTGGAGCTCCGACTGGGAGACGGCCGTTCCGTACGAGTACTGCATCGCCGCGTTATGGGGAAGCGAGACCCCGACCTGAGCGTAGACGTACATCGTGAAGCCGGAGCAGTCGAACCCGGTCGCCGGCGACGCCCCACCCCACTTGTAGGGCACGCCGAGGTAGCGCATCGCGATGGCGACGACTTGGGCGCCGCGGCCGGCATCCGCGGGCGGAGCCGGTGCAGGCGGGGGCTCGGGAGTGGCAAGCGCCTCGACTATCGGGTCACCAGCTGCGCTCGGCGCGGTTGAAGCAACTTGCGCTTCGATCGCCTCGGGCGCCTCCGACGTCCGGCTCTGCTGAGCTGCTGCGAGGGCGCGCTGTCGCGCAAGCTCGAGCTCGGCGCGACGTCGCAGCTCAGCTTGCCGTGCACGCTCGGCGGTCTCGAGCCGATCGACCTCCGCTTGCACCGTGC
>JBOHAJ010000291.1:0-6080 GCA_050697715.1 Gaiellaceae bacterium | reverse complement strand
GGTTCCCCCGCCTTGAAGAAGGGGGTCCGTGGGAACGCTGACGCGTCTGGAATGACACGGAGCGAGCGAAGGCGAGCGACCGTCATGCCGGGACGGGCTCCGGCACGCGCCCGCCGACGGCGGCGAGGAGAGGACGCGCCTTCACCCAGGATTCCTCGATCTCCGCGCGCGGCTCGGAGTCCCAGACGATTCCGCCGCCCGCCCAGAGGTGGATGCGCCCCGCGACCACAGCGAAGGTGCGGATGGTGAGGGCGAGGTCGAGGTCGCCGTTCGGATGGACGACGCCGAGGGCGCCCATCGAGGCGCCGCGGCCGACGGGCTCGAAGGCGGCGATGTGGTCGACGGCGGAGATCTTGGGCGCGCCCGTGATCGAGCCGCCCGGGAAGGTCGCGTGCAGCAGCTCGGCCAGGCCGACGTGCGGGCGAAGCATGCCTTCCACGGTGGTGACGAGGTGCGCGACCCCCGCGAGTTCGCGCTCGGCCATGAGCTCCGGCCAGCGCACCGTGCCGGGCTCGCAGACGCGGGAGAGGTCGTTGCGCTCGAGGTCGACGATCATCACGTGCTCGGCGGCGTCCTTCTCCGACTCGCGCAGGTCCTCCGCGGCCCCGAGGGGGCGCGTGCCCTTGATCGGCATCGTCCAGACCCGGCGGTCGCGGCGGGCGAGGAAGAGCTCGGGGGAGGCGGAGACGACCGTCCAGCCGTCCGCCTCCAGCGGGCGCGGATGGAGCGGCCTCAGGTGCGCGAGGCGCCCGGCGAGGCCGGCCGGGTCGCCCGCGAAGGGCGCCGAGAGGTGCTGCACGAGGTTGACCTGGTAGACGTCGCCTTTCGCGATCGCGTGCCTCACCCCGGCGATCGCGTGCGCGTAACCGTCCTCATCCCACGTCGCTTCCCAGTCGCCGATCTCGAAGTCCCGCGGGGATCTCGGTTGCTCGTCCGCCGGCCTGATGCGCGCCGCGGCCAGCGGAAGGCGGCACGGCTCGGGCGGGTCGGGCCACGGCGCGCGGCGGAGGTTCTTGGAGATCGCGTAGGCGAGGAAGACGTCGGCGACCACGCCCTGCGCGCCCTCGCCGAAGAACCCTGCCTCGCGCAGGTAGGACTCGACCTCGGCGAGCGGGTCGTCGGCGCTCCACACCTCGAGCACGGCGGTAACGCTACCCGGTCGCGTCCTTAGAATCGTCCGGATGGACGCGAGGCCGATCGGGATCTTCGACTCGGGCGCCGGCGGGCTGACCGTCCTCCACGAGTGCCTCGTCACTCTGCCCCACGAGGACTTCGTCTACCTCGGAGACGGCGCGCGCTGCCCCTACGGGCCGCGGCCGAGCGAGGAGATCCGCCGCTTCGCCCGCGAGATCGCCTCCTACCTGGAGCAGAGCGGGATGAAGCTGATCGTGGCCGCGTGCAACTCCGCGACGGCGGCCGCTCTACCGCAGCTCCAGGAGGCGTTGGCCGTCCCGATCGTCGGCGTGCTCGCGCCCGAGGCTCACGCGGCCGTCCAGGCGACCCGCAATCGTCGCATCGGCGTCCTCGCGACCGAGGCGACCGTCCAGAGCGGACGCTACCCCGAAGCCGTCCACGCGCTCGACGCGGGCGTGAGGGTCGTCTCCGTCGCCTGCCCGAAGCTCGTCCCGCTGATCGAGGCAGGCGATACCGGCCGGGAGCTGGACGAGGCCGTGCGGGGGTACGCCGCTCCGCTCAAGGCGGCCGGGGTGGACACCGTCATTCTCGGCTGTACGCACTACCCGATGATCCGCCGCGTCTTCGAGCGCGTCCTCGGCCGCGGGACGACGCTCGTCTTCTCAGCCGAGGAGACGGCGCGCGAGGTGGCGGAGACGCTCGTCCGCAAGGGGATCGAGAACGACCCGGCGCGCGAGGGCTCCTGCCGCTTCCTCACCACGGGCCCGCCCGAGGAGTTCGGCACGCTCGGCGAGCGCTTCCTCCAGCTTCCCATCGCCGCGGTGGAGCGCGTGACGGTGCGCGAGCTCGAGCTGGCCGCGGCATGAGGCGATCTGCGGTCTGGTCGTTTACTGGGGCCACCCCGGACCACCACCCGCTTCCAGCCTATCGTCGAAAACCGCATACGAGGCGCGCGGTTCGTGCCGGAAGGGTGACTGGGTGAGCCGAGACGGCCGGCGACCGGACGAGCTTCGCACCGTCGAGCTCGTCACCGACTTCGTCGAGCAGGCGCACGGCTCGGTGCTCATCTCGTTCGGGCGCACGCGCGTGCTCTGCACCGCGACGCTCGAGGAGGGCGTCCCGCGCTGGCTCGGGGGGAGCGGCCGTGGCTGGCTGACGGCTGAGTACGGCATGCTCCCCGCTTCGACAGGCGTGCGCACTCCGCGCGAGGCGAGCGCGGGAAGGCAGAAGGGGAGGACCGTGGAGATCCAGCGTCTCCTCGGGCGCTCGCTGCGCGCGGTCTACGACCTCCAGGCGCTCGGCGAGCGCACGGTCTGGATCGACTGCGACGTCGTCCAGGCGGACGGCGGCACGAGGACGGCGGCGATCTCCGGCGCCTGGGTCGCGCTCGCCCAGGCGACCCGCAAGCTCGAGCTGCCGGAGCCGGGCGAGCTCGTCGGCGCGGTCTCGGTCGGGATCGTGGACGGAGAGGCGCGGCTCGACCTCGACTACGAGGAGGACTCGAGCGCGGAGGTGGACATGAACGTCGTGATGACCGGTGACGGGCGCCTGATCGAGGTGCAGGCGACGGCCGAGCGAGAGCCGTTCACGCGGGCCCAGCTCGACGCGCTCGTCGACCTCGCCGCGGGCGGGATCCTGGAGATCGGCGCGAAGCAGAGAGAGGCGGTGGGCTGATGCCCGACGTCGAATGGTGGGACGTCCTCCTCCGCCTCGTGGTCGCGGCCGTCCTCACCGGGGCCATCGGGATCGAGCGGGAGTTGCGCGAGCGCGCTGCCGGCCTGCGGACGCACATGCTGGTCGGCGTTGGCTCTGCTCTCTTCACGATCGTCTCGGCCTACGGGTGGGGCGCCTTCGACTTCTCGACACCCGATGGGGTCGTGTTCGATCCGACGCGAATCGCGGCGCAGATCGTGACCGGGATCGGCTTCCTGGGCGCGGGTGCGATCATTCGCCAGGGCCTCTCCGTGCGCGGCCTCACGACCGCCGCGGGCCTGTGGGTGGTCGCGGCGATCGGAATGGCCGCAGGGGCCGGCTACTACTCGGCGGCGCTGATCGCGACCGGCATCGTCCTCGTCGGGCTCGGGCCCTTGCGCTGGCTGGAGGGCGGCCCGCTCCACCGCCTGCGCCGAGCCGGGCGCGTGCTCGAGATCGACATGACGCGCGACCGACCCATCTCCGACGTCTTGAGCATCGTGGAGCAGCGCCGCGGGCGCGTGAACAGGGTGGAGTTCGAGGACGAGGAGGAGCGGCGCCAGGTTCGCATCGAGCTCGACGTCCCTCTGGGGGCGGCCGAGGCCCGCCTGGTGGAAGACCTCGCCGCCCTCGACCACGTAACCGGCGTCAGATGGACCGAGTGAAGAGGGTCGACCTCGCGTCCTCCAACCCGCACAAGCTGCGCGAGCTGCGCGAGCTGCTTCCGGGCTGGGAGCTCGCGGCCCTCGACACGACCGGCATGCCCGAGGAATCGGGTGAGACGTTCTACGACAACGCGCGTGCGAAGGCTCGCTTCGGGCGCATGGTCGGGGAGCTCGACGTCTGGATGCTCGGCGAGGACTCGGGCCTCGAGGTGGACGGGATCGGCGGACGACCCGGCATCCGCTCCGCCCGCTTCGCCGGCCCGGGGGCGAGCGACGAGGAGAACGTCGCCAGGCTGCTCGAAAAGCTCCGCGGTCTGGAGGGCGACGGGCGCCGCGCCCGCTACGTCTGCGAGCTCGTGCTCTTCTCGCCCGAGCTCGAGGAGTTCCGCGGCCGGGGCACGCTCGAGGGCCGGATCGCCGGTGCGCCGCGCGGGACGGGCGGCTTCGGCTACGACCCCGTGTTCGTCCCGGACGAGGAGGAGCGGACGGTGGGGGAGCTCGGGGACGCCTGGAAGGCCGCGCACAGCCACCGCGCAGCCGCGGCGGGCGCCCTGCGGAAGGCAGTAGGCAGCGCCGCCGAAGAGGAGTAGATTTCCGCCGATGCAGCTCTTCTCGCACGACACGAAAGCCGACGCGCTGGCGCGCGCGCCGCTCTTTCGGGGGCTCACCCGCCAGGAGCTCCTCCAGCTCGCCAGGGTGACGGAGGACATGGAGGTCGAGGCCGGCAGGACGCTCACCCGCGAGGGCGAGCTCGGGAGCGAGTTCTTCGTCATCGTGGACGGAGACGTCTCGGTCACGAAAGACGGCGAGGAGGTGCGCACGCTCTCCGCGGGCGACTTCTTCGGCGAGATCGCCCTGCTGGAGGACGCGCGGCGCACGGCGACGGTGACGGCGACCACGCCCCTCCGCTTCTTCGTCCTCACCCGGCAGGGCTTCCGCAGCCTGGTCGTGCACCAGCCGGAGATCGACGAGAAGGTGCGGGCGGCGGCGGCCGAGCGGGCCGGCGTCACCGACGACCCGACCCATTAGGCCAGTCCGACCGTCTCCTGCTCCTGGCGGCGCCCGCGGGCGAGCCACCAGTTGAGCTCGGCCCCGAGCACGATCACGTTGGCCATCACGTAGAGCCAGATGAGGAGGAGGACGAGCCCACCGTAGGCCTGGAGGGCGATCAACTCGTCGGAGAGGCGCACGAAGACCGGGAGGGCCTGGAAGCTCGCCTGGAGGCAGACGGCGGCGAAGACGGCGCCGGGAAGGCTCTCGCGCCAGGCGAGGCGCTCGTTCGTCAGCAGGTGGTAGAGCGACCAGATGAGGGCGAACAGGAGCGCGGTGGAGACGAGCAGCGCGTAGACGTACGAGAGCACGCCTCCCGCGATTCCCGCCCGCTGCACGAGATCGACTCCGACGGAGGCGATCACGAGGGCGGCGAAGAGGACCGCGAGGAACCCCACGGTCAGCAGGAGCACGAGCGCCTTCTGGCGGATGAACGGCCGGTTGGGAAGCCCGTAGACGACGTTGAAGGCCGATTCCAGCACGCTGAAGAAACCGAGCGCGGCCCAGACGAGCCCGATCGCCCCGATCACGCTCAGCTCGGCCGACTGCTCCTGCACCTCGGTGACGACGTCGAGGACGTTGTCCACGGACGTCTTCGGGAAGACGCGCCGAAGCTCCTCGATGAGATAGCTCGACTCGTCCTGCTCGCCCGCGAGCCCGATCAGGGAGAGGGCGAGGAAGAGCAGGGGAACGAACGCGAGCAGCGCGAAGTACGCCACCATCGCCGCCAGATGGGTTCCGCGGTCGGCCAGGAACTTGTTCACGACCGGGTGCACGGGCACGAGTGTAGGATCCCCCAGCCATGGAGGCCGCGCAGGCGCTCGCCGACCTCACCGAGATCTCCTCCCAGATCGACGCGGCGGTTCTCGCCTCCGCGGACGGCGCCCTGGTCGCCTCGACCCTCGCAGACGAGCGTGGAAAGGCCCTCGCCGAGGGCGCGGCCGAGCTCATGAGGGCGGCCGAGCAGGCGCGCGGCGAGGCGGCCGCGAGCCCGGTCCAGCTCCAGGCGGAGCTGGCCGAGGGGTCGGTCTTCGTCGTTCGCGACGGGGGCCACCTGGTCGCCGCCGTCACCGGTCCCGAGCCGACCGTCGGGCTCGTCTTCTACGACTTGAAGACGTGCCTCCGCCTCGTGGGCGAGCACGCGGGGAAGCCGGCCGCGGCGCGGCGCACGCGAAAGAAGAAGGAAGAGGAGGAACCCCAGGGTGGCGAGGCGTAGGTTCGCCGCGACGCTGCTCCTCGCGGCCGGCTCGCTTGCGGGGGCCGCGCTCTGGCGCCGCCGTGCGCGGCCGCGGGACCACGTCGACCTCTACTTCGCCGACGGCTCCATGGTCTCGTTCGAGGAAGGCTCGGCCGGGGCGGTTGGGCTCCTCTCGATCGCCCGCCGGGTCCTCGCGCAGGCGCGATGACCGAGGGGCAGCTCGCGCAGGCGATTCGCGAGCACGCCTATCTCGAGGGGGACTTCGTCCTCCGCTCGGGCAAGCGCTCGCGCTATTACCTGGACAAGTACCGCTTCGAGACGCGCCCCGAGATCCTCCGCGC
>JBOHAJ010000290.1:0-2922 GCA_050697715.1 Gaiellaceae bacterium | reverse complement strand
ACGCGGTACGCGCCGGCGCGCTCGAGCTCGTCGAGGCCGTAGCCGCCGGAGAGCAGGCCGACGCCGAGCGCGCGCGCCCGGCGGGCGGCGAGCAGATCCCAGACGCTGTCGCCGACGACGATGCTGTTCTCGATGTTCACGCCGAGCTTCTCGGCGGCGGCGAGGAACAGGTCGGGGTCGGGCTTGGCTCGCTCGACGAGATCGCGCGTGATGATGGGTACCCCGTCGGGAACCTCCAGGAGCTCGATCGTGGGTCCGGCCGACTGCCGGTAGCCGCTCGTCGCGATCGCCCAGGGCGTGCCGCTCTCGGTGAGCGCACGCAAGAGCTCGATGGCTCCGGGGAGGGGCCGGATCTGCCCCGAGCGAGCCGCGTAGGCCTCGGCGTGGAGCTTGCGCAGGCGGTCTGCATCCTCGACGGTCACCGGCCGGCCGGTCTCGCGCAGCAGGGCGTTGGCGAACAGGCCACCGCTCATGCCGATCTTCCGATGGATCCGCCAGACCGCGAGCTCGATCCCGACCTTCTCGAGGGCCTCTCGCCACGCGAGAACGTGCTGGTACACGCTGTCGATCAGCGTCCCGTCGAGGTCGAAGATGAGAGCCTGGTCCCGATCCACCTCGTGCATCCTAGGTGAGCCCGGAATCCCAGGCCCAGGGAGCCACAGCTACTTGGAAGGAGTCGCTCATGCGATTAGGGATCCGAGCCGATGGGTATCCCGTGACCATGCTGCCCTCGCGAGACGACCCGATCGTGAAAGAGGCCCTGGCCAGCGGCGCCCTGCTGCTCGCCACGGTCGGGGTGTTGCTGCTCGGGGTCGTGGGCTCCCTCGCGTTCCTCCGCTGATCACCCCCTCCGATCGTCCCGGCCCGTGAGCCTGGTCTCGCCGTGGGCGGCGCGGTACCCTTCCTCCATGTGACGGCTCCGAACCGATAGCGGCGCAGATACCCGCATCGAAAGGAGCCTTCCGTCGTGTCCATCGTCCACCTCCAACCGTTCCGCATCCCGCTCCAGGGAGTCCCGGCATGAGCGTGCTCGAGATCCGAGACCTCGCGGTCGAGGTGGCGGGGCGCCCCGTCCTGGAGGGCCTCACGCTCACGCTCCGCCGGGGGGACAAGGTCGGCGTCGTCGGTCGAAACGGCGCGGGCAAGACGAGCCTGCTCCAGGTGATCGCAGGAGAGGCCACCGCGCTTGCCGGGCGCGTGACGGTTCGCGGGCGCGTGGGCTACCTGCGGCAGGATCCGCGACAGCACCGCGCCGACGAGGACCACACCGGCCTCGTCCACGTCCTGCAGGCGCGCGGGCTCCAGGACATGGCGGAGCGCCTCGAGAAGTCGCGCCTCGCGATGGACGAACGCCCGACCGACGCCAACGTCGCGCGGTTCGCGCGCCTCGAGGAGCGGTATCGGGCCGAAGGCGGCTACTCCGGCGAGGCGGAGGCGCGCAGGATCGCGGCCGGACTCGGGCTCCCCGGCGACCGGCTCGACCTTCCGGTGCCCGCGCTCTCGGGCGGGGAGCGGCGGCGACTCGAGCTCACACGGATCCTGTTCGGAGGATCGGAGGTCGTTCTCCTGGACGAGCCGACGAACCACCTCGACAACGACGCCAAGCAGTGGCTGATGAAGTTCCTCGCCGCGTACCCGGGGGCGCTCGTCGTCGTCAGCCACGACCTCGCCCTGCTCGACTCGTCGATCACGCGGATCCTGCATCTGGATCGCGACGGCCTCGTGCAGTACCGCGGGACCTACTCGGAGTACCGAGCGGCCCGAACGCAGGACGAGGCGCGCCGCAGGGCCCTCGCCGAGCGCCAGCACTCCGAGATCGACCGGCTCAAGACGCTCGCGAACTCGATGCGCGGGCAGACGGTCAAGCGGGCCCGCAAGGCGAGGAGCCTCGACTCGCGGGTGGCGCACCTGCGTATGAAGGCGGTCGCCGCGCCCAAGCGCGAGCGTGTGGTGCGGTACCGGTTCCCTTCGCCGCCGCACAGCGGCAGGGTCGTCCTGAATGCCGACGCACTGACGAAGGGCTACGGCGGGCCGCCCGTCTTCGAGGACGTGAGCTTCGACCTCGGCCGCGGCGAGCGCCTGCTGGTCATGGGGCTGAACGGCGCCGGCAAGACGAGCCTGCTGAAGATCCTCGCCGGCGTGACGAGCGCCGACGCCGGCACGTTCGAGCTGGGGCACGGCGTGCGGCTCGGATACTACGCGCAGGAGCACGAGGGGATCCACGACGGGGTTCCCGTCCTCGCTCACGTGCGAGGGGAGTCGGCCGACGCCTCCGACCAGGACCTACGCGCGCTTCTCGGCATGTTCGGGCTGAGCGGAGAAGTCGCATTCCAGGATGCCGGGACGCTCTCCGGGGGCGAGAAGACCAAGCTCGCCATCGCGCAGCTCGTCGCGGGCCGGCGGAACCTGATCCTGCTCGACGAGCCGACGAACAACCTCGATCCGCCGTCGCGCACGGCGGTGGCCGAGGCGCTGGCGACCTGGACCGGCTCGATGGTGCTCGTCAGCCATGACGTCGCGTTCGTTCGCAGCCTTGCACCGCAGCGCGTCCTGATGATGCCCGACGGCGAGCTCGGCTACTGGGACGACGGGCTGCTCGAGCTGGTCGCCCTCGCCTAGCCCGAACCGAGCACGGTGAACGGCACCGAGACCCGGCAGCGGTAGCTGTCGTCGAGGCACAGGTGCAACTCGTAGTCACCGGCTGGCAGCGGCCAGTCGGCGGCGCCTCGAACGCCGGCGCCGAGATCGAGCGAGCCTCCGACCCGACCTTCCAGGTAGCGCCACGCCTTGATCGAGCCGGTCTTCGCCGTCACCCCCGCGCGGAAGACCCCGAACCAGTCGAAGCGGTTGCCGGGGGCGAAGGCCCACGTGATCTCGAGCGCCTGATCGACCTCGAGCGTGTCGTCGGCAAGCGTCAGGATC
>JBOHAJ010000289.1:0-10189 GCA_050697715.1 Gaiellaceae bacterium | reverse complement strand
GAACAGGGCTGGGGAGCCGGACCAGCCCGCATTCTCCCGCGGGTGAAGGCGCGGTGGGCTGGCCGCAAAACCACCGCGCCGGTTCGGCCCCCCGAACGGCGAGAGCACCCGAGCGGCCGCTCAAGGGGCGGCCGGGAACGGCCGATCTAACGCGTATGGGCGTGAACAAACCGGCAACCGACAACTGGGACGACGCTGGGTGGGGCGCGTCGGTCGAGGAACCGCTGCGCGGCGTGTCGGCCGCGTCCGTCCCTTCGCTCGTCACGGAGGTGCGACCGGACGCGCGCACCCTCCCAGAGTTCAGGGTCATCGCCTGCTGGACTGTCGTGCTCGGTGCCGGCTTGTCGGTCTGGACCGGCGCGATCTACGGCTTGCTGCGGCTGCTCAGCGAGCCGTTCAGCTGAAGCGTCGTCGGCTCCCGTAGCGGGTCAGCTGGACTGACCCCGGCTTCGAAACGGGATTCTCCACCCGCGGCGCAGGAACGCGCCGAACGCGAGCAGCATGAAGCCGGCCCACACGAGCGGCCAAAGCGAGAGGCCGGTGAACGGCAGCTCTACGTCGGGCAGGGAGGGCAGGCTCGGCGAAACGCCGCCGTCGCCGGGGGGGATCACCGTCGGCGCTTCGGAACCGGGCTCGTAATCGCCCCTCATCAGCGCCGACTCGGGCACCGAAACGTCCTCGTTACGGTTCATGGGTACAACCTCCTCAGTAGACCGGGGCCCAGACGTAGGCAGACGAGGAGTGAGAGGCCGCGCACGAGGACGCGATAGGGGGCTCCTGATCCGCGCATACGTTCACGCGGTCGCCCAAAGCCGCAGAAGACGACACCACGACTGAGTTTTACACCGTCTCTCGCGCGTTGCCTAGAGGGTGACTGCGCGAAATCTCACGCTCGTCGCACCGTCTCTTGGGCGACCTCCCGTGACGACTCGGGCGCCCAAGCTGCCGGACCGTCTATGGCGTCAACTAGAGGGCTCTCCCAGCCACAGGGCCGGCGGGACGCGAGTGTGCGACATTTCGGTTTGGAGACGGCTGGTTTTTTGGCCTGGTTACGCGGTTTCCGTCGGGCGCGCCATAGTCACGTAGCTTGGTCGTGCTCGGCCTGGTGACGATTCTGTCCGGTTCTCAGATCGACGACCTCGAATCGGGTGTTGTCGTCGAAGCCCAGATACGCGTAACCGCCGACAACCTGGGGATCGTGGCACACCGCCGCGTTCAGGAAGCGTAAGAACGTCGGCTGCCAGCGCAAGAAAGAGCGCCTTGGAGCGTCATAGCTTGTGAGCGGGGCCGGAGGAGACTTGCCGCAACCTAGGCGACACCACATCTCCCTAGGAAGAGGGGCTTCTGGCCCCGCTCCCTCGGCAGCCCTTAGTCGCTGGCCCGACTAGCAGTCTCAATCGCTAGGGCCGAATCGCCTCGTCTGGGCCACGAATGGAGGCGGGGCCTGTTTGGAGGGGCATCCATCCAAACTTGCCGCTGCGGCCAACGGCGACCCCGCCCCACGGCCACCGTAGCGCATAAGGTAAGCGCCCCTCGTGGGGGCGCTCGTGTTTCCACGGGCTGTTGCCAAAAATCCGCTTCCGCTGAAGCGTAGAGATGTGGACAAGGAAAAAGCGCCGCGTAAGCAGGGCTCTTCTTCTCAGGGCCGGCAGGACTGTCACTCGGGGAAGTCGAGCGGGCGATCGAACGAAAGGCCACCGCGCTCGACGAAACTGAGCCGTTGCCGTGCCAGCACATACTGCGGACGCGTCCGGAAGTGCAGGCGAATCCAGACGCCAAAAACTCGAGCTCCAACTCCTGGCCCGCGATCACACAGGGACGGAGACCTGCTGTTCGGTGCGCGAGTTCGCGTCCGGCTAGGTGGGTCTTTGCTCAGACGCATCGCGGCATGCTGTCAGCGGAGACCGAGCACTTGGAGCCAGAGCAGGGCGCTCTCTGTGCGGCGATCAGGCAAATCGCATTCCCGCACGGAGAAGTCGACCTTCTCCCCGTCCACGGTGCCTCGAACAATCACATCCGGGGGAATGCCCTCGCTGCCCACGCAGGTGGCCGTCATCTCCGGCGGCGCGACCATTTCCCGGATGCTCCGTGATCGCGGCGCACGCGGCCGCCGGGTCCCTTCCTCCGGCTGGCTCGCAGGCGAGCTCGAACCTGTACGGTTCCTGTCGCCCGTCAGGACGGAGATTTTCGAGCTCCGTTCGCGGTTGTGCACCCGGATCGTCGCCACTGCACGCGGCCTCGAGGGACACGAGGACGACACGAGCGCCGTGAGGATGCTCTTCTTCATCTTCGGTTGCCGTTTCGACGGAAGGAAGGCGCCGAACGTTCCCGCAGCGCTGCGTGATGATCATAGATCGCCCGGGCAGCCGAAATCCCTGAACCCCCTAACCATGCGGGTTTCCAGCTTCCAGCGAGAGACAGGGCCGGCAGGACTCGAACCTGCAACCCCCGGTTTTGGAGACCGGTGCTCTGCCAGTTGAGCTACGGCCCTCAGCGAGAGGGCATTGTACCGGGGTGCGACGGAGGCCCCTGGGCGCGTTCTTTCTCGTCCTCGCAGCGGGCTTCGCCGCCATCGGCTTCGTGGCCGCGGCTGCGGGCGGCCTCGCCTGGGTCATCGCGGTCGCCGCCGGGGTGCTCGCCGTCTGGATGGGGGAGACTGCCTTCCGAATGCTCCGGTAGTGCCAATATCCTCTGCGAGGCGATGGCGACGCGCTCGGACGACACCCTGCCCCTCTGGCGCGAGTACAAGCGCACCGGCGAGCGGGCGTTGCGCGACAGGCTCATTCTCACCTACGCGCCGCTCGTGAAGTACGTGGCCGGGCGGCTCGGCAGCGGTCTGCCGGCGCACGTGGAGGAGGGCGACCTCGTCTCGTACGGCCTCCTCGGGCTGATCGGCGCGATCGAGCGCTTCGACCCCGATCGCGACATCAAGTTCGAGACCTACGCGATCGCGCGCATCAAGGGCTCGATCATCGACGAGCTGCGCTCGATGGATTGGGTGCCGCGCTCCGTCCGTGCACGCGCACGCGACATCGAGCGGGCGATCGCCGACCTCGAAGCAAAGCACACGCGGGCGCCGACCGACGAGGAGATCGCCGCGAAGCTCGGCATCACGGAGGAGGAGTTCCAGGACTCGCTGCTCGAGATCTCGCGTACCTCCATCGCCGCGCTGGACGAGCTCTGGACGAGCTCCGCCGGCGGGGGTGACCCCGTCGCCCTCATCGACACGATCGAGGACACCCAGGCGGCGGAGCCGCAGACGGCCATGGCCCATACGGAGCTCCGCGAAGCGCTCGGCGAGGCGATCGCGCGCCTTCCCGAGCGAGAGAAGCTCGTCGTCACGCTCTACTACTACGAGGAGCTCACCCTGCGCGAGATCGGCGAGGTGCTCGGCGTGACCGAGTCCCGCGTCTCGCAGCTCCACACGAAAGCGATCCTCCGCCTCAAGGCTCGGCTCGGCTCGACGATGGCCCGGGCATCCCTGGAGTAGCGGGTAAACTCGCCCTCCGTGCCGCAGTACGAGTCGAGCAAGATTCGGAACGTCGCCGTCGTCGGGCACCGAGGAACGGGCAAGTCCTCGCTCGTCGAGGCGATGCTCTTCCAGGCCGGGGCGATCAACCGCCTGGGCTCGATCGAGGCCTCCTCGACCGTTTCCGACTGGGACGAGGACGAGCAGAAGCGGCAGATGTCGCTGGCCGCGTCGCTCTGCCACCTCGATTGGGAGGGGCGCAAGATCAACCTGGCGGACACGCCCGGCGACCCCGGCTTCCAGGCCGACACGCTCGCCTCCCTGCGCGTGGTCGAGGGCACGCTTCTCGTCGTGAACGGCGTCAACGGCGTCGAGGTCCAGACCACGCGGCTCTGGGAGCGCTGCGCGACCCTCGGCCTCTCGCGGGTCGTCTTCGTCAACATGCTCGACCGCGAGCGGGCCGACTTCTTTGTGGTGCTCGAGCAGCTCCAGAGCCAGCTCTCGACGCACTGCGTCGCAGTTCAGATCCCCATCGGTCACGAGCACGAGCTCCGGGGGATCGTCGACCTCTTCCACATGCGCGCCTACCTCTCGCCGGAGGGCGAGCGCGAGGGGAAGCCCGTGGACATCCCCGACGAGATCGCCTCCCAGGCGGCCGAGTACCGTGAGAAGCTCGTCGACTCCGTCGTCGAGACCGACGAGGCGCTGATGGAGCGCTATCTGGACGAGGGGGACGTCTCGGGCGACGATCTCGCGGCCGCGCTCAAGGACGCCGTCTCACGGGGGGAGGTCTTTCCCGTCCTCTGCGGCGTGGCGACGGAGAACCTCGGCACGACGGGCCTCCTCGACCTCATCGTCGAGGGTGTGCCCTCGCCGGCCAGGAAGCCGCTCGAGGCCGGAGTGGAGGGAAACGGCACCGTCGCCTTCGTCTTCAAGACCGTCGCCGATCCCTTCGCGGGCCGCATCAACCTCTTCCGAGTTCTCTCGGGGACGCTCTCGCACGACTCGACGCTCCTCAACTCCCGCACGCACGGGAAGGAGCGGGTCGGCTCGCTCCTCACCCTCCAGGGAAAGGAGCACGAGCAGGCGCAGGAGTTCGTGGCGGGTGACATCGGCGCCGTCGCCAAGCTGAAGGAGACGGTCACCGGCGACGTCCTCGTCACCGACGACAAGCCCGTCGAGCTCGCCCCGCTCGTCTTCCCGCAACCCGTCATGAGCTTCGCGATCACGCCCAAGGCGAAGGGGGACGAGGAGAAGATGGGCACCGCGCTCCGGCGCCTGGCGGAGGAGGACCCCACGCTCGTCCTCCGCCGCGACGAGCAGACGGGGGAGCAGCTCCTCGCGGGCCTCTCCCAGATGCACGTCGAGGTGGCCGTGGACCGGCTCAAGCGCCGGTTCGGGGTGGAGGTCGACTTGCACCAGCCGCGCGTCCCCTACCTGGAGACGATTCGCAAGGAGGCGCGGGCGCAGGGCCGCTACAAGAAGCAGACGGGAGGCCGCGGCCAGTACGGCGACTGTCACATCGCCCTCGAGCCGCTGCCTGGCCACGAGGGGTACGAGTTCGTGGACAAGATCGTCGGTGGAGTCATCCCGCAGAGCTTCCGGCCGGCCGTGGACAAGGGCATCCAGGAGGCGATGCAGCACGGCGACCTCGCGGGTGCTCCCGTGCGGGGAGTGCGCGTCCTCCTCGTGGACGGCACCTACCACTCCGTCGACTCCTCCGAGATGGCGTTCAAGATCGCCGGCTCCATGGCCTTCAAGAGCGCCTACGAGAAGGCCGACCCGGTGCTGCTCGAGCCGATCATGGCCCTCGAGGCGGTCGTGCCGGACGAGACCGTGGGCGCCGTCAACGGCGACCTGAACTCGCGTCGCGGGCGCCTGCTGGGGATGGAGCCCGCCGGGGGGATGACGACGATCCGCGCCGAGGTGCCGATGGCCGAGATCCTCACCTACTCGCAGTCGCTCACCTCGCTGACGGGCGGCCGCGGCGACTACACGCTCAACTTCCTCCGCTACGAGGAGGTTCCGCCGCACATCGCGCAGAAGATCGTCGAGGAGGCGCGGCGGGAGCGCGAGGAGGCGAAGGCCTCCTGATGTCCGTCGTCAAGAAGCAGGACGTGTTCCGCACGTGCGCGATCTGCCACCGCACGCTCCTGCTCGGAGAGCGGGCGGTCCGCTTCACTCCCGGCGGCGACGAATGGGTGGACGTCTGCGCGCTCTGCACGGCCACGGCCGACGAGCACGGCTGGTTGAAGGAAGGGAGCCCGACTGCCCCGATTCTCCCCGAGTCGCGGCGCCGTCGCCGCCTCGGTGGGCTCGGGTCGCTCCTCGAGCATCGGCGCGCCGAGCCCGCGCCCATGGTGTCGGAGCCGATGCTGCGCCGCCTTTCCCCCGAGGAGCAGGCGATGGTCGAGGCGGCGGAGATCTTCAACGACAGCGCCTATCGGCGCACGATCGCCGGGATCGCGAAGAGCCTGGGCGCCGCTCGAGTGAGCTTGCTGCCGCTCTCCGGGGTCAACCCGGAGGTCGTCGTCACGATCACCTGGGAGATCTCCTGGTACCAGTACCGCGTCGTCTTCGACTCCCAGCAGCCGGTACGGCTCGCCGAGCGCGGCTACGAGCTCGACGAGCTCGATCCCCGCTTCGCCAAGTGGAACGGCCACCTCTCTGAGGACGGCCGGGTCACGCCGGACATTCCCCGCTTCTGATCAGCGGCCCGCCCGGCCACGGACCGGACGGACCGCTCAACGGCTCTTATAGTTCGACGCAGTGATCTACTGTGTGATCCCTCCCGAGCTGCAGGACGAGCTGTACGACAAGCTGGTGGAGCACTACCGGGACAACCCGAACGTCGAGGTGATCGTCGACCGGCGGACGGGCCCCGACCGGCGGCGGACCGGTGAGCCGGCGCCCGCGGGAGAGAAGCGCACGACCCGCGACCGTCGGCGCGCGCGGCCGGGCAGATTTCCCTCGACCGACGTTCCCGAGTCGGCGCTCTAACGCGCTCGCGCCGGTTCGCCGTCAAAGCGGCTCGGTCCTGACTCCAGCGAGTCGGCGAGCAGGCCTAGAATCGCCTTCGGAACTCGACAAGGAGAACCATGGCGACGACAGAGACGACGACATCCAAGAACTACATCGGCGGCCGCTGGGTGGAGGCGTCCGGGGACGAGACGTTCGAGAGTGTCAACCCGGCCACGGGCGAGACGATCGGCACCTTTCCCAAGTCGGCGCTCGACGACGTCGACCGGGCGGTCGAAGCGGCCAAGGAGGCCTACGAAGGCTGGCGGCTCGTGCCGGCCCCCAAGCGCGCAGAGATCCTCTTCCGGGTAGGGCAGCGCTTCATCGACCGGAAGGAGGAGCTCACCGAGCTGATGGTGCGTGAGATGGGCAAGGTGCGTGCCGAGGCGGGGGGCGACGTCCAGGAAGCGATCGACATGACCTTCTACATGGCCGGCGAGGGCCGCCGCCTCTTCGGCCAGACGACTCCGTCCGAGATGCCGGACAAGTTCCAGATGAGCGTGCGCATGCCCGTGGGAGTCGTCGGCGCGATCACGCCGTGGAACTTCCCGATCGCCATCCCGAGCTGGAAGATCGCGCCCGCGCTCGTGTGCGGCGACACGGTCGTCTTCAAGCCCGCCCGGGACACGCCCACGCTCGGCGAGCGCTTCGTCGAGATCTTCGAGGAAGCAGGCCTGCCCGCGGGCGTCCTCAACATCGTCCACGGCGGCGGCGAGTCGGTCGGCGAGCGGCTCGTCAAGCACCCCGACGTCCCTCTGATCTCGCTCACGGGTTCGCGCGAGGTCGGGGTGCGCACGGCCGCGAACGCCGCGCTGCTCCTCAAGCACGTCCATCTCGAGCTGGGCGGCAAGAACGCCATCATCGTCATGGACGACGCCGACCTCGACCTGGCCGTGGACGGCATCGTCTGGTCGGCCTTCGGCACGTCCGGCCAACGCTGCACGGCCGCCAGCCGCGTGATCGCGGGCAAGGGCGTGTACGACGACCTCCAGTCCAGGCTCGTCTCGCGGACCGAGCAGCTCCGCCTCGGGAACGGCCTCGAGGAGGCCACCGACGTCGGCCCGGTCATCAACCGGTCGGCACTCGAGAAGATCCACTCCTACACGGAGATCGGGAAGGGCGAGGGCGCGAAGCTCCTCACGGGCGGCGAGATCGCCACCGAGAACGGGCTCGACAAGGGGAACTTCTACCGCCCGACGATCTTCGCCGACGTCGAGCCGGGCATGCGCATCGCGCAGGAAGAGATCTTCGGCCCCACCGTGGCGCTCATCCGCGCGAGCGACGTGGACGAGGCGATCAAGATCGCCAACGGCATCGAGTTCGGACTCTCGTCGTCGATCTTCACGCGGGACGTGAACAAGGCCTTCAGGGCGATCCGCGACCTGAACGCGGGCATCACGTACGTGAACGCGGGCACGAACGGCGCCGAGGTGCACCTTCCCTTCGGCGGGACGAAGGGCACGGGCAACGGCCACCGCGAGGCCGGCCAGGCCGCGCTCGACTTCTACACGGAGTGGAAGTCGATCTACGTCGACTACTCGGGGAGGCTCCAGCGCGCCCAGATCGACGACAACTAGACGGGCGCGACGCCGAGTAGGCCGAGCGCCGCGAAGACAATCACGGCCAGGATTGCGAGCACCCACGGCCCGAGCAGGAGTGTGAGCCCCACGACCGCATAGCCCATGAAGCCGGCCCCGGCGGAGGCGCGCCCGACCCCCTGGAATCCGAGGACGATCCCGCCCAGGACGGCGGCCGACCCGACCAGGCCGACGAGCATGATCCCACCTCCGGGCGAAGCCGGCTCGAGCACCCACGCGCCGGCGAGCAGGATCCAGACGAGGAGGCCGAGCAGGAAGGAGCCCATCGCCTGTGGGTTCTCGCGACGGCGTCTCGGCGGGAGGTCGAGCGCGGCGGAGCGCGCCTCGCGCTCGCCGAGGGGGACGGCCCGCCCCATCCGACGGGCGAGCGCCCCTAAGCGCTCGAGCCGCTCGTCGAGCGGCGGGTGGGTGGGGAAGAGGTGCAGCGGGTCGACCTCGAAGCCGCCGTCGGCGCGGGCCGGAAGGATGCAGAAGGCGTTCAGGCCGGCGGTCGCACGGGCGTCCTCCCGCGGGATGAGCGGAAACGTATCTGCGATCCGTTGGAGCCCGCTCATGAGCTGCTCGGGCGCCCCGGTGATGAGGGCCGCGCCACGGTCCGCCGCATGCTCGCGGTAGCGTGAGAGCGACATCAGAAGGAGCGCCATGAGCGCATAGGCGATCCAGCCCGCGAAGAGGACGGGCGCCAGGTACAGCACGGCGAACGCCGCGGGGACCTTCGCGAGGCCGCGTGCGGCAAAGGGGAGGCGAGCAAGACCCCAGACGAGCCGGCGGAGGAGCGCCGCCGGCGCGCCGACGAGCGTCATCACGAATGCATCCCGGTTCGCCACGTGGGCCAGCTCGTGAGCGATGACCGCCTCGAGCTCGCGAGCGTCGAGGCGCTCCAGCAGACCGCGGGTGACGACGACGACCGCGTCCCGCGGACTGCGGCCGGCCGAGAAGGCGTTCGGCACCGCCGTCTCGGCGATCCGGAGGCGCGGGACTGGAAGATCGGCAAGCGTGCAGAGGCGTGCGACCGTTCCCTGGAGCTGCGGCTCGTCTCCCTCGCGGACGAGTCTCGCCCGGGCAGCCGTGAGGGTTACGCGCTCGGAGAGGAACGGCACCGCCGTAAGGAAGCCGAGGGCGGCAAGCGCGGCCACGGCCGCCGCGGCGACGGAGGTCGTCCAGCCGTAGACGAAGAGCACGAGCCAGGCGAGCATCGGCAGGTAGAGAACGGCGAGGGCCGCGGTCGCGGCCACCATCCGGAGGGAAAGGCCGAGATCCCGGCCGTAACGTCGCTCCACGTCGCCTCCCGTCTACTACGGTGTCTACGGTGACTGTTCGGCCCACGGGCGGGGGGCGACGTCCCTCGAACGAGGGAGGCGGCGTGAACCGCAAGCTCGTCGTCTTCGTCCCGGCGGAGGCGCTCGACACCGTCCGCGACGCGCTGTTCACCGCAGGGGCGGGCCGGATCGGCGCGTACGAGCGCTGCTCCTGGTACACGGAGGGGACGGGTACCTTCGTCGGCGGGGAGGCGTCGTCGCCGAACAGGGGGGAGAAGGGGCGCGAGGAACGGGTGCCGGAGCTCCGGCTCGAGACCGTCTTTCCCGCAGACCGCCACGACGACGTGATCTCCGCCCTGCGCCGCGCCCACCCGTACGAGGAACCGGCCTTCGACGTCTACCCGCTCCTGTGAGGGCGCGGCTCTTCACGGACGGCGGGGCGCGCGGTAATCCTGGGCCGGCCGCCGCCGCATACGTCCTCGAGACGGAAGACGGCACGGTGCTGGACGCCCGCGGAGAGGCGATCGGCGTCGCGACGAACAACGTGGCCGAATACCGGGCACTCGTCGCTGGGCTCGCGAAGGCGCTCGAGGTCGGGGTGGACGAGCTCGAGGTGGTCTCCGACTCGGAGCTCCTCGTCAAGCAGATGCGGGGGGAGTACCGCGTGAAGAACGCCGCACTGGTCGAGCTCTCGCTCGAGGCGTCTCGGCTCGGGCGCGAGCTCGGGCGAGTCCGCTACACGGCCGTCCGGCGTGAACACAACGAGCTTGCCGACCGCCTCGTGAACGAGGCCCTCGATTCGCAGGGGTAGTTCCCCTCCAGGCAATACACGCCTGCTTCTGGCG
>JBOHAJ010000288.1:0-12442 GCA_050697715.1 Gaiellaceae bacterium | reverse complement strand
TCGATCGCCACATCGGTCCCGGTGCCGATCGCGATGCCAACGTCGGCCTGCGCGAGCGCGGGCGCATCGTTGATCCCGTCACCGACCATGGCGACGACCTCGCCGGCCTCCTGGAGGCGCTTTACCTCCGCGGCCTTGTCGGCCGGCAAGACCTCCGCGAGCACGCGTGCGATCCCGACCTCGGCTGCTACCGCGCGGGCTGCAATCTCGCCGTCCCCCGTGAGGAGGACGGGCTCCAGCCCGAGCCCGCGGAGGTCGGCGACCGCCTCGGCGCTGGTCGGCTTGATCGTGTCGGCGACGACGAGCGTTGCCCGCACGTCCCCGCCCCAGCGCACGTCGATGCCCCCCGCGCCCCGACCGACCTCGACGTCGCGTCCCTCGACGCGGCCCGTGACGCCCGCGCCCGGGCGCGCTTCGAACTCCTCCACGGGCGGCAGGACGCCTACCTCCTCACGTGCCGCCGCGGCGACGGCGCGCGCGATCGGGTGCTCGCTCGCATCCTCGAGGGCACCGGCGAGGCGGAGCACCTCCGCCCGAGTGGCCCCGTTCGCGGTGAGGACGTCCACCAGGCGCATCTTCCCTTCGGTCACCGTGCCGGTCTTGTCGAGAACGATCGTCGTCACGCGGCGTGTCTGCTCGAGCACCTGCGGGCCGCGGATGAGGACGCCGAGCTGGGCGCCGCGGCCGGTGCCCACCATGAGGGCGGTGGGCGTCGCGAGGCCGAGCGCGCAGGGGCAGGCGATGATGAGCACGGCGACGGCGGCCGTGAAGGCGGCGGAGACGTCGTCCGACAACGCGAGCCAGCCCACGAGCGTGGCGAGCGAGATCGCGATCACGACCGGGACGAAGACGGCCGAGACGCGGTCGGCCAGCCGCTGGACGGGCGCCTTGCCGGCCTGGGCCTCCGCCACGAGACGGGCGATCTGCGCGAGTGCGGTCTCCGCTCCGACCCGCGTCGCGCGGACGACGAGACGGCCGGCCGTGTTGACGGTCGCGCCGGCGACCTCGGCGCCGGGCTCGACGTCCACGGGCACGGGCTCACCCGTCAGCATGGACTGGTCGACGGCCGAGCGGCCCTCGACGACCACCCCGTCCGCGGCGATCTTCTCACCCGGCCGGACGACGAACACGTCGCTAACCCGGAGCTCCTCGACCGGAACGCCGATCTCGACGCCGCCGCGGAGCACGCGGGCTTCCTTCGCACCCAGCTCGAGCAAGGCGCGGAGCGCCGCGCCCGAGCGGCGGCGGGCGCGCGTCTCCAGGAAGCGGCCCAGGAGGATCAGCGTCGTGATCACGCTCGCCACCTCGAAATAGACCTCCGCGTCCTCGAGCGCCAGGAGCGCCACGACCGACCAGATCCAGGCGGCGAGCGTGCCGAGCGAGATGAGGGTGTCCATCGTCGCTCCGCCGTGGCGAAGATTCTTCGCAGCCGCCGCGTGGAAGGGCCAACCGGCCCAGAGGACGACGGGCGTTGCGAGGGCAAGCGCGACCCACTCCCAACCGTCGAACTGGAGCGGCGGCGCCATCGCCAACAAGGCGACGGGCACCGTCAGACCCGCAGCCGCGGCCAGCCGGAGCCCACCGCCCCCCGCCGGGGAGCGCTCGCCGCGGGGCAGGGCTGCGCGGTACCCCGCGGCCTCGACGGCGCGCAGGAGGTCGTCGAGGGCGACGCGGCCGTCGTCGTAGCGGACGGCGGCGCGTTCGGTGGCGAGGTTGACGCTCGCCTCGACGCTCTCGAGCTTGTTCAGCCTTCGCTCGATCCGGGCCGCGCAGGACGCGCAGGTCATCCCCTCGATCTCGAGCTCGACCTGGGTCATTCCGCGGCGTACCCGACTTCCTCGATCGCCGCGCGGAGAGCGGCGTCGTCGAGGCGCGAGCCCATCACGGTGACGAGCTTCGTCTCGAGCTCTGCGGTGGCCCGTTCGACGCCGGCGACGGCGCGCAGCCCGTCCTCGACGGCGTGGACGCAGTGGTCGCAGGACATGCCCGGGACGCGGTAGGTGAGGAGGCTCTCGCCCACGCCCGCCAGTATATACCCGCTAGGGGTATATGGTGAAGGCGTCCAACACGGTCCCGTCCGGCCGCACCGCCTTGATCCGGAGCCCGGTTCCGGTCGAGCGGAGGTAGAGCCAGCCGTGCACCCGCCGGGCAACCGCCCGGCGGGGGTAACCCGCCGGGCAGCGGGCGATCGGATAGAGGCTCGCGCCGCCGCCCCCGTGGACGATGTACCGGACGCCGTTGCGCGGCCGGAAGCGCTGGTAGTTGTGGTCGTGGCCGGCGAGGACGAGGTCGACGTCGTAGCGCTCGAAGACCGGAACCCAGCGCTCGACCACGCCCGGGTGGCCCCGGTACGCGCCGCAGCTGAAGGCCGGATGGTGGAAGGCGACGACAGTCCAGCGCGCGGTCACTTGCGCCAGCGCGCGCCGCAGCCAGGCCGTCTGCGTTCGCCCGACGGAGTTCGAGTCGAGGACGACGAATGCGACGTCGCCGATCCGGCGCTTGTAGTAGCGGGACGGCATCCTGAGCTCGTCGAACTCGTAGCGGCCGCCCTGGACGCGGATGTCGTGGTTCCCCAGTGCGCCGGCGATCCGGCCGCGCCTCGCCGCCCAGCCGAAGCCCTCCGTCCAGTTGCGGTGGAAGGCGGCCGGGCTCTCCGTGTAGTCGTTGTCGCCGAGCGTCGCGAGCGCGTTGACGACACGGTGGGCGGCGTACCCGCGCATGGCCGCTCCCATGCGCCGTTCCGTGCTTCCGCCGACCCCGAAGTCGCCGATTGCGAGGATGCCCGTATCCGCGGCGGCCGTCGCGGGCGCGAGGACGGCCAGACACGCGGCGGCGACGGCAGCGAGGCGACCCACGACCCAGGGTTGTAGCACGCCGCGCGCCGTAGGGCTGTCCCTCGTCCGCCACCTCCCTCGCCGCACGACGGGGTTGGCAGACGCGCCGGCTCGTGCCGGCCGCCGCTCCCTAGTGTGACGCGTCCGTGAACTCGCGGAACTCGCCGACCACGAGGTAGGCGGTCTGCTCGCCGATGTCCACGGCGTGGTCGCCGATTCGCTCGAGGCAGCGCGAGACGATGATCATACGGAGACCCCACTCGTGGTACTCGGGGTCGTCGCTCCCGATCCGGAGCAGATGCTGCACGACACGCCGGTTTCCCCGGTCGATCAGCTCGTCCAGATCAACGAGCGCCTCAGCCCGCTCCACGTCCCGCTCGGCGAACGAGTCGAGGGCCACACGGATCATCTCCTCGGCGCGCGCGCCCATCTCCTCGAACGCCTCCATCAGCGTCGGCTCCGGCTCCGTCTCGTGGACGAGCTTCGTGAGCTTGGCCACGGTGACGCAGTAGTCGGCCATACGCTCCAGGTGCAGGTTGATGTGGAGGACCGCGAGCACGAGCCGCAGATCGATCGCGACGGGCGTCTGTCGAGCGAGCAGCGACTCGATTCCCTGCTCGATGGCCACGTAGGCGGCGTCCACCTCGTCGTCGAAAGCGATCACCTCGTCGGCCAGCTCGACGTCCTGCTCGGCGAGGGAGTTCAGACAGCCGCGCAGGGCCCGGAGGACGAGATCGCCCTCCTCGTGGAGCGCCGCCTCGAGCTGCTGGAGCTCCTCCTGGAACGTGACCCGCACTAGTGCCCCGCCCAGCGATGCACGCCAGACCTCTGGCGGCTGCAAAGTCCCGCCATGTTGCGTCCTCGGTCGCCTGCGTATTGACGAAGACGCGGGCTCTCTGCGTCCTTGCCTGGCGGGCTTTTCGCTCGCCAGAAGCCGGGCAGCATCACTAGGCGGGGCACTACCCGAATCTCCCCGTGACGTAGCCCTCCGTGCGCTTGTCGGACGGCCGGGTGAAGATCGTCGGCGTCGTGTCGTACTCCACGAGGACTCCTGTGCGCTCCTTCCCGTCTTCGGAAACCTTCACGCTGAAGAACGCGGTCATGTCGGCGACGCGAGCCGCCTGCTGCATGTTATGGGTGACGATCACGATCGTGAACTCGCGCTTGAGGGAGTGCATGAGATCCTCGATCGCGGTTGTCGAGATGGGGTCGAGGGCGGAGGCCGGCTCGTCCATCAGGATGACGTCCGGCTCGACCGCGAGGCAGCGGGCGATGCAGAGGCGCTGCTGCTGACCGCCGGAGAGGCTGTACGCGCTCGCCTTGAGACGGTCCTTGACCTCGTCCCAGAGCGCCGCGTGCTTGAGCGCCTGCTCGACGCGCTCGTGGAGGCCCTTCTTCCAGCCGAGCACGCGTGGCCCGAAGGCGACGTTGTCGTAGATCGACTTCGGAAAGGGGTTCGGCTTCTGGAAGACCATTCCGATCCGCTTGCGCACCTCGACGGGGTCGACCTCCCTCCCGTAGAGGTCGGCGCCGTGGTAGAGCACGGTGCCGTCCACCCTCGCGGTCGGGATCAGGTCGTTCATGCGGTTGAAGCAGCGGATGAACGTGCTCTTGCCGCAGCCCGACGGGCCAATGAACGCGGTGACGAAGTTCTTGTAGATGTCGAGGTCGACGCCCTGAAGCGCCGGGACGTCGCTGTAGGAGACGGTCAGGTCCCTGACGCCGAAGAGGACCTCGCGGCGCTGCGGCGGCGGCATCGACCGCTCTCGCTCTGCCAGGGTGTCCGGACTCACGCCCGTTATCTTGACAGGCGGGCTGTCAGCCACGGTCATCACCATCTCCTCTGGTAGCGGTTGCGCAGCCAGATGGCCACTGCGTTCATGGTCAGGAGCAGGACGAGGAGGACGATGATCGCGGCCGCCGCGAGCAGCTGGAACTCGTCCTGCGACCGGGTCGTCCACTGGAAGATCTGGATGGGCAGGACGGTGAAGTCGCCGAGCAGAGTGGGGTCGGCGGCGACGTAGGTCAGAGCGCCTACGAGGATGAGCGGCGCGGTCTCACCGATCGCGCGCGAGACCGCGAGGATCGAGCCGGTTGCGATGCCCGGCAGGGCCGCGGGCAGCACCTGGCGCCAGATCGTCTGCCACTGCGTCGCGCCGAGCGCGAGCGACCCCTGGCGAATGGAGTCCGGTACGGCCCGGATCGCCTCTCGCCCGGCGATGATGAGAATGGGCAGCACGAGTAGCGTGAGGATCAGCGCCCCCGCGAGCAGCACGCGCCCGAGGCCGATCCCGCGCACCAGGAAGGCCAGCCCGAGGATCCCGTAGACGATCGACGGCACCGCCGCGAGGTTCTGGATGTTGACCTCGAGCAGGCGGTTGTACCACTTGTCCCTGTCTGCGTACTCCTCCAGGTAGATCGCCGTCCCGACGCCGAGCGG
Source organism: Gaiellaceae bacterium (assembly GCA_050697715.1). GTDB lineage: Bacteria > Actinomycetota > Thermoleophilia > Gaiellales > Gaiellaceae > DASQWP01. Next base: position 7,168 of record JBOHAJ010000288.1, on the reverse strand, counting down.
AACGACGAAGACGATCAGCATCAGCATCATGTAGATCGTCCCGAGGATGGCCGGGCGGGCGCCGGCCCGGTCGGGCGAGGCGGAGGGCGGCTCCGTGAAGAGGACGCCGTCCACGTACGGGACGCCCTTCTGGAAGACGTCCACGAGGAGCGACCCCAGCATGACGAAGCCGATCAGGAGCGAGAGGTAGAGGAACGCGCGGAAGACTCGGCCGCGGACGCGGCGGCCGCGGTCGCGGTTGCGAAGGTCGACCGCTTGCACGCTCATTCGTAGATCTCCCGCCAGCGCCGGACGAGCCTGATGGCGACCATGTTCATGACGAGCGTGATGACGAAGAGGGTCAGCCCGACGGCGAAGATCGTCTTGTACTCGATCGAGCCGGTGGGGACGTCACCGGTTCCGGTGGCGGCGATGAACGCCGTCATCGTCTCGACTCCCTCGCGCGGGTCGAGCGTGCTCTGCGGGCGCGTGCCCGACGCGATGAGGACGATCATCGTCTCGCCGACAGCGCGGGAGATGGCGAGCACGAAGCTGGCGATGATCCCGGAGATCGCCGCCGGGACGACGATGCGCGTCGAGACCTGGAGGCGCGTCGAGCCGAGTCCGTAGGCGCCGTCGCGGAGCTCCTGGGGCACGGCGGCCATCGCGTCCTCCGAGAGGGATGCGACTGTAGGAATGAGCATGACGCCGACGACCAGGCCGGCGCTGAGCGCGTTGAAGGTGCCGACGTCGATCCCGATGTCCTGGAGGAGCGGCGTCACGAACGTGAGCGCGAAGTAGCCGAAGACGACGGTCGGGATCCCGGCGAGCACCTCGAGCGCAGGCTTGAGGACGCCGCGTACGCGCGGGCGCGCGTACTCGCTCAGGTAGATCGCCGCCCCGAGTCCGAAGGGGATGCAGACGAGGCAGGCCCAGATCGTCACCGAAAGGGTGCCGATGAGGAGCGGCCGCACGCCGAAGGAAGGATCGGCGAAGAGCGGTGCCCAGCGAGCGTCGGTGAAGAAGTCGACGATCGAGACCTCGCGGAAGAACTCGATGGACGGCTCGAGCAGCGCCGCGACGATCCCGGCTGTGGTCAGAATCGAGACAAGGGCGCAGAGGGCGAGGACGCCCTTGATGACGTCCTCGCCCCACCGCCTTCGCTCAGCGCGCAGCCGGGGGGCGGGCTGCGCGCCGACCGTTGCCTCAGGGGTCGCCAACTAGCCGGTCGCCCCGTCCAGCTTCGCCTGCCCGTCGGTGAGCTGCTCGTCGGTTAGCGGGATGAAGAGCGCCGTCTCCGTGATCTCCTGGTTGTTGTCGAGCATATAGCGGATGAACTCCTCGACCTCAGGCCGCGCGAGCGCCTCGTTCTTCGTGTAGACGAAGAGCGGACGGGCGAGCGGCGTGTACTCGCCGGCCTGCGCGTTCTCGGCACTCGGCTCGATGCAGCCGGCCCCGGAGTCGATGGCGAGAGCCTTCAGCGCGTCCTGGTTCTGCTCGAAGTAGGAGAAGCCGAAGTAGCCGAGCCCGCCCTTCTCGCCGGCGACCGCCTCGACGATGACGTTGTCGTCCTCGCTCGCCTGGAAGTCGGCGCGGCTCGCGCCCTCCTCGCCGTTGATCTCGTCGGTGAAGTAGTCGAACGTCCCCGAGTCTGTGCCGGGTCCGGACAGGACGAGCGGCTCGTCGGGGAAGCTCGGGTCGACGTCTTGCCAGGTCTTGACCTTGCCTTCGGCGGCCGGCTCCCACATCTTCTTCAGCTGGTCGGTGGTCAGGCAGTCCACCCAGTCGTTCTCCGGGTTGACGACGACCGTGAGGGCGTCCGTCGCGACCTGGAAGTCGGTGTACTCGATTCCGGCATCCAGGCAGAGCGGAGCCTCTTCGTCGTCCTTGATCGGCCGAGAGGCGTTCGAGAGGTCGGTCTCGCCGGCGCAGAACCGCTCGAAGCCGCCGCCCGTGCCGGAGATGCCGACCGTCACCTGCACGTCCGAGTTCTCCTCCTGGAACAACTCGGCGGCCGCAGTGACGAGCGGGCCGACCGTGCTCGAGCCGTCGGCTTCGATCTTGCCCGAGAGCGTGGAAGCTGCGTCGGACTGATTTGCGCTTGTCTCCTCCGACTCGCGACCGCAGCCGACCGCGACGAATACGAGCACGGCGGCTGCGAGCGCGAGCAGGACGAGCCTGGGGTGAAGGTGAAGTCTCACTGCTGTTCTCCTTTGTGCGTTGGTTCGTTCACTGCCGCCAGTGTCCCGGAGCGGCCCGGCGGTGTGGGCAAAACTGCGGTGAACGAGTGGTGAAGAGGTGGTGAACGCGGCGACTGCCGCTGCGCGCGCATCGGTCTCGGCGCCTGCGTAGCTCCGGCTGAAAGAGTCGGTCGGCGGCTACGCCGCGAGGGCCTGCTGGACCGCGTCGGCCAGCTGATCCTTCGTGAAGGGCTTGCGCAGCAGGTGCGTGCCCGGGCCGAGCAGCTCGACGCGGCCGTGCTCGCCGTAGACGTGCGCCACGCTCGCGAGCGTGCTGTCGAGGTAGCCCGACATGAAGAGCACGCGCAGTCGCGGGAAGCGGCGGCGCAGGTTCGCGACCAGCTCCTCGCCGCTCGTTCGCGGCATCACGAGGTCGCTGAGGACGAGGTCGATCCGCTCGCCGTGCGCACGGCAGTGCGCGAGGGCCTCGTCGCTTCCCGAGGCGACCAGGAGCTCGAAGCCCTGCTCCTCGAGCATGCGCGCGACGACGGCGCGAACGGCGTCGTCGTCCTCCACGAGCAGGATCGTGGCCATGCTTGAAATCTCGACCGCTTCCGCTGGGTGGGTGTCCCCCATTCGGGGGAGCGGAAGGGAGCCTAGTACCTGGCATTACCGGGCCGGAAAGGAGCAGCGGATCGTCAGCCCGCGCTCCCGGCCGCCGCTCGCTTGCACGGTCCCGTCGGCGGACGTGACCACGTGCTTCACGATCGCGAGCCCGAGCCCTGTCCCGCGCGAGGCCCGCGCCCGGTCGGCGCGATAGAAGCGCTCGAAGAGGCGAGGGAGGTCCTCCTCCGCGACGCCGACGCCGTCGTCGGACGCGAGGAGGACGGTTCCCTCCTCCTCCCGGCGGACGGCAAGGGTGAAGCGCGCCCCCGGTCCCGCGTAGCGGATCGCGTTCTCGGCGAGGTTCTGGGCGATCACCCGGATCATGCGCGGGCGCAGCGGCAACTCGACTTCCTCGTCGACCTCGACCGTCACGGTGACCCCGGCGCGCCCGGCCTGATCGGCAACCGTCTCGGCCACCTCGGCGAGGATCGGAGAGGCGAGAGTCGTCCCGAGCCCGACCACCTCATGGCCGGACTCGAGCTCGGAGATGAAGAGGATGTCGTCGATCAGCTCCCGAATCTGAGCCACCTCGCCCTGCGCTTGCTCGACCAGCTCGCGCGGGTCGGACTCGGGCAGCAACGAGGTTTCGAGCAGCGCGAGCAACCGGGCGAGGGGCGTGCGCAGCTCGTGCGAGACCGCCGCGGTGAAGCCGGCCCGGAGCTCCTCGTAGGCGGCCATGCTCCCGGACTCCCGCGCGTAGACCAAGCGCTCGCGGCGGCCGTCCACCTCGTACGGGATCTCGAGGGGGGATGCCCGCATCAGCGCCTCCGGCGGCTCGGTGCCCTCCTGGAGGCCGGGGAAGAGCTCCCGCGCGCGGCGACTTGCCGAGACGACGCGCCCGTCGCGGCCCAGGACGACGACGATCTCACGGCTCTCCTCGACCAGCGCGCGCCCGCGTTTCGCCTCGAGGCGCAGTTCGTCCGAGGAGGCGATCGGCGGGGCGAGCCGCTGGAGAAAGCGCTTCACCGCTCCGGCATGGAAGCACAATCCGCTCTCGGGCGACGCGGCCCGGTTGCGGCGAGGCTCGAGAGAGTGAGGGCCGCGCGTGAGCCATGGGCTGCGGCTCCTCACAGCCCAGCGCGCGGCCCTCACTCCCGGGAGCCGCAGGCGGCCTCCTCGATTGCGAGCACGAGATAGGCCCTCATGTCCGTGACCGTCGGTGGGGCCGGCTCGCGCGGCGCGGAGCCTCTCTGGGCTGATCTCGCCAACGTCATCCCTCCTGTCGCCGCAGAAGAGACGAGTCGGACCGACTGGAGCCTCGGCCGGACCTTCCCCCTCCTTGCACAGGATCACACCGGCCGACCGAACCCGCAAGGGGTCAGGCGACGCCGTTTACCGCTTCTTCACCACCCGTTCACCGATGTAGCACCCAGGTACCGGCCGGGAACCGCCATTATCGTGAGGAGCATGTCCAAGGTTCTCATCATCGAGGACGACGACGTGATCGCCGAGGGCATGGCGCGCCACCTGACGTCGGCGGGCTTCGACCCGCTGTGGGTGAACAAGGGCGAGTCGGGGCTCGCGCGGCTGCGCTACGAGCGCCCGGACGTCTGCGTGCTCGATCTGATGCTCCCCGGACTGGACGGGTGGAAGCTGATCGAGACCGCGAGAGCGGAGGGAATCGGCACGCCCATCGTCGTCGTGAGCGCCCGCGGGACCGAGCATGACCGCGTGCACGCCCTCGAGATCGGGGCGGACGACTACCTCGTGAAGCCGTTCTCCATGAAGGAGCTTGTCGCGCGCGTGCGCGCGGCGGCGCGCCGCGGCGTGCGCGTCCAGGACGAGCGCCGGGGCGAGCCAATCGAAATCGCGGAGCTCCGCGTCGACCCGCTGAACGTACAGGCGTACTTGCGCGGGCAGAGCGTGGAGCTCACGCCCACGGAGTTCCGCCTCCTCTACGCGCTCGCCGTCGAGCAGGGGCGCGTCGTCTCCCGCGACGAGCTCCTCCAGAAGGTCTGGGGCCGGCGCCTCACCTACCGCGATCGCACGGTGGACGTCTTCGTGCGCAAGATCCGGGACAAGCTGGAGGCGCTTGCGCCCATCCACACGTACGTCCAGACGCGCTACGGGGTCGGCTACAAGCTCGAAGCCGTCCCCAAGTGAACGTTCTCTTCGTCTGCGTGCAGAACGCGGGACGCTCGCAGATCGCAGACGCGTTCTTCGAACGCGCCCTGAGGGGGGACCACAAGGCGCGTTCGGCAGGCACGAGGCCCGCCTCGGCCGTCCACCCTGAGGTCGTCGCGACGATGGCCGAGATCGGGATAGACATTTCGGAGAACGTCCCGCGACGCCTCGAGCGTGACGACGCCGAGTGGGCCGACGTCGTGGTGACGATGGGTTGCGGCGACGAGTGCCCCGTCGTGCCGGGCACCCGCTACGTGGACTGGGAACTCCCCGATCCGGCCGGACGGAGCCCGGAAGAGGTGCGGGCGATCCGCGACGAGATCGCGCGACGGGTGGAAGGGCTTCTGCGAGAGCTTTAGTCTTCTCGCGTGTCCGTCATCGCGAACCACATGTCCCGCGACCTCCTGTCCGCCTCCGCGGACGAACTGCTGGCCGAGGCGGCCAAGCGGATGGCCGCCCGCGGAGTCGGCGCCGTGCTCGTCCTCGACGGAGAGTCGCTCACCGGCATCCTCACCGAGCGCGACCTGCTGAAGGCGGTCGCCGCCGGTCTCAAAGAGGACGCGCGCGTGGCCGACTGGATGACGAAGCATCCGGAGACGATTGACGCCTCGGACTCCACCGACCACGCCGCCGCGCTCATGATCCACGGCGGCTTCCGTCACCTGCCGGTTCTGGACGGAGGGAAGATCGCCGGGATCCTCTCGATCCGCGACCTCATGCGCGTCGCGCTCGAGGACTCCTCGCCGCGCGGCGTCTAGAGGGGCACCACGCTACCTGGATACGAGATCGTCACCACCCGGTCACCGGGGGGCTTGCGAGACTGAGGTGCCGCGGGGCGGCCTCCGCGGAACCGAGCGGCGTGGCGGGCTGGCGTTGCGCCGTCTCTTTCCTCACGCCTGAGCCGGCGGCTCCGCAGGAGCCGGGCCGCCGGCTCGGACGATGCGCTGCCCTGACCCTTTGTCGGGGAGGAGCAGGCAGCCGCCTGAACGTTCTCCGGCCGTTCACCGCACGGCAACCGCTGACCGAGCGACGATCACGGTCCGGGGCGAACCACGAGGTGCTGATGCGAAAGACCACGCCGAACGCCTGCGGCGGGGAGTGAACCCAGCGGGGACGCTAGGACAGCCGACGCCGTCGGGAGAATCCCTCTGGGATGAGGGTCGGCATCGTCGACGTCGGATCCAGCACGGTCCGCCTGCTCGTGGCCGCACGCGAGGGCCGGACCCTCACGGCCGTGCGCGAGGATCGTGAGCACCTGCACCTCGGCGAGGAGGTAGAGCGGCGCGGCCGGCTCTCGCCGCGGGCGATCGCCGCCACGGCCCGCTGTGTAGCCGAGCAGGCCCGGCTGGCGCGCGAGGCGGGTGTGGCCGAGATGCGCGTGCTCGTCACGGCGCCCGGCCGTCAGAGCGCGAACGGCGAGGAGTTGGTCGGTGCCGTTGCCCGCGCGTGTGGAATGCCGGTGCGCGTGTTGTCCGCCGAGGAGGAAGGGCGTCTCGCGTTCGCCGGCGCCCTCGCGGGCGCCCGGCGTCTCGCTGAGAGTCTCGCGGTCTGCGACGTCGGCGGCGGCTCCACCGAGATCGTGGTCGGGACGCCCGCCGGCGGCCCGGTCTGGTTGCGCTCTCTCGACGTGGGCTGTGTTCGGCTCGCGCACCGCCTCCTCGCGGACGACCCGCCCGGGAAGCGGGCGCTCGCTTCAGCCCGCTCGGAGGTCGAGCGCGCGCTCGAGGGTTTCGCGCCTCCGCTGCCCCGGGCGGCGCTCGGGACCGGTGGCTCCGCACGTGCGCTTCGCAAGCTCGTGGGAGGGACGCTCGGAGAGGACGAGCTCCACGCGGCGCTCGCCGTCCTCGCCCGGCGGCCCTCGCGCCGGATTGCCCGGTCGTTCACGATTGACGAGCGCCGTGCGCGCACGCTCCCGGCGGGCGCCCTCGTCCTCGCGGCGCTCAGACGGCGCCTCGGCGTGGACCTGGAGGTCGTCCGCACCGGCCTGCGAGAGGGGGCGGCCCTGGCGCTCCTCGCGGAGGCGGAAGCCGCCGCCGCGTGAGGGCTCGCATAGTCCTCACACGATCTTTACGAGCCCGTCACCCATCCCCCGGACGCGACGAGGCACCATGGACCCGATGACGACGTCTGTGCTTGCGCGCTGCGAGGGATTCGCCGTCCACACGCCGGCGGCCAGGGTCGGCACCGTGGAGGAGGTGCGCCTCGCCGGCGAGGCGCGG
>JBOHAJ010000287.1:0-10252 GCA_050697715.1 Gaiellaceae bacterium | reverse complement strand
GCCCAGGCCGAGCGCAGTCGACGCTTGACGGCAGGTCGGTCGTGCTCGGGGAGATGCTGGAGCACGTTGCGTTCCTTGTGACGCACGCAGCGCTGCTCCGGCACCTCGCCGAAGACCGCGCGGACCGCCTTCCTGAGCGCCTTGGCGCCGTCGAGGACGCAGAGCACACCCTGCTCGACGTCGAGGCCGCGATCGACCAGGTCGCTCAAGAGCGCGATGGCGACGGCAGCGTTCTCGGTCGAGCCTTCCCAGAGCCCAAGCGGGATCTTCACCCCGTCGGTCGAGATCCCGAGCGCGACGATATTGGTGCGGCCCTTCAGCTCGATCCCGTCCAGCATCATCACGGCCAGGCGGACGTCGTCAAGCCGTCGTGCCATCAGCTCGCCGAGCGCCACGCGCGTGCGCTCGACGAACGCGCGCGACACCGACGACTTGCTCGTCGAGCGGGCCACCTGCTCAAGCTCGCCGCCGACTGGCTCCTGCGTGCGCCGATAGCGGCGAGTCGAGACGCCGGCAAGCATCCGCTCCAACACCACCTGGGTCAGCGGGTCGCGGTCGGCGAAGTGCGCGTAGGTCTGAAGCGGCAGCTCGGCCCGCCCGTTGGCGCTCCTGACGCGCGGACGCTCGACTGCGACCCTCCGGCCGCCAAGCGTGACCTCGCCCGCCTCATGGCCGTGACGCACCGCCACCCGGTCGGCATCGTGCCGGCCCTTCGGGCCGACGACCTCCTCGACCTCCTCCTCCATCAGCTCGGCCAGCACGCCGAGGCCAACACCCACGCTGAGCGCGAGCAAGCCCTCCTTCGCAGCACCGACCAGCTCCCCGAGCGCCTGCTGCACCCGCACGGGCAACACGGCCTCCGAGGCGCTCCCGGCCTGCGCGAGCGATACGGTCTCCTTCACGGCGGTTCCTCCTTCGATCTTCGACGGATCGCCTCGAACGCTCCCAACAGGAGCGGACGAAGCCGGAGGGACCGCCGTCAAGTTCTACGAGCTACGGGACAACCTCGCGACCTCCGGCGTGACAGGCCAGTACAGGGTTCAACCGCTACGGCCGGCTACGACCGGAATTATCGGATACAGCAGGCGTTTCTTCCCTGGGCGAACCGGCCGTGACCGGCTACGAGCGGCTAGCGCCCGGCACAGCCTGTGTCGTAGGTGCATGGTGGCTTGTCCACGAGCAAGCGGGGCATCGACGCCCTAAGGGGCAATGTCGGAAGCCTGCCCGCCCGGGAGCTGTGGATGCCGCGATACCGGACCATCAACGATCTTCGTCCGTTACCTCTGGACAACGCCGGGAACGCGATCCGGCCGCACTGGACGATATGGCAGCACTCCGAGATAGGCAACGTCCCAGGTGTAGCCGGCAATGCCGACCTCGATTTGTACAACGGGAATCAGGCGCACCTTTCCCAATGGATCCAGACGGAGCAACCGGGAGGTCACTAACTCTTCCTCACCCGGTTCGAGCCCGTTGGGCTCGGAAAACTCGTCAGCGTCCCGCGCCGGCGGCCCGGGCCCCCCGTGCCCGTTGTTCCGCGCGAGGGGAGGGAGTACCCCGTGCGGCGGATGCTGTGCGCGCTCGCGACGGTCGACGTGGACGTCGACATCGACGTTGCGGTTGACGACGATCACGCCCTGCGACTGGGTTCCGTGCCCGTTCCCGCCGCGCGAGGGGGTGGGAGTACCCGGGCGCGGCTCGTGCGTATCGCGCGTGCGTACGCGCGAGAGGAACGCCGCGCGACGAGCAGGGCCACGGCCACGGATACGAGGGACGCCCCGATCGTCGCTCGCGCGGACTACGCCGTCATCGGCGACTTGCACGAGATCGTCGGTGCGGTCGTCGCCGAGCTGCGCGCCTCGGCGCCGTAGCGCACACGCCTTTCGACGCATACGCCGAATGGCGACTCGACGCGCGGCCGCCGATCCGCTTCGATCGGGGCGACGTTGCGAACCGCCGCGGTCGCCTTGGCGAATTGACAGCGGTTCCCTTACATGAGAATGTCCGGATCGCCACAAAGTACGAGAGCGAGAGCAGCCATGCGGCATCGGCTTGGGCTTCTCACACCGGGGGGCGTGCGCCGACTGTGTATCGGCGGAGCAACCGCGCTCGTCTCTCTCGTCTGCGCGGCGCCTGCGTTCGCCAACCACTTCCGCGGCGGGAACATGGCCGCCGAGATCAGTCCGGCGGGCGTGGTCACGATCACGGCGAACACGCTCTGGCGACGCGGCAGCGAGCCCCCGGGCGGCGTCGACTTCGTGCGACTCGTCCGCACCGGCGTCCCCGTCGGGGCCATGAGCGTGGACATCGGCGCGACGACGACGTCGCTCGACACGAGCTCCAGTCCTCGCTCCAACCTGCGGACACAGCGCATCGTCGTGGCCCTCGGCGCGTTCGGCGTGCCGCCGGGCCCTGCGCCCGTCGAGATCACCTGGACGGACAACCACCTTCCTGCGGGGATGCAGAACACCGGCGCCCAGATCCACGACCTCGGCGCCCAGATCGTTTGGAACGGCCTGCCGGGGGAATCGCCGCGCTTCGCCCCCGTCGACGCACTCGGATGGGAGGCCGCCCACGCCGCGGTCAAGGGGCAGAACTACACGGCTGACTTCCAGCTCGGCGGCGCCATCCTCTTCCCGCGCGCCTATGCCCTCGACGCCAGCGGCATTACCGGAGTGGCCGTCGACAGCACCGGCGTCGTCTCCATTTCAGCGTCGGCGACCTCGACGCTGACCGACAACCCGCTCAACCCGGGGGCCGACTACTTCTACAAGCTGCGGATCCAGGACTCGCGCGGCTTCGCCTCGTCACAACACGCACTGCTCGACGCGGCGACGCCCGGGGCCGACCCGAAGCTCGGCATCGCGGTCACCCAGTCCGGAACGACTCAGCTGACGTCGACGATCACCGTCGAGAACATCGGCTCAGCCGACGCGACGAACGTCTCGCTCCTCTACGCAGTTCCGTACGGCATGCCGTGGACGACCAACGACCCCGGCTGCCCGGCGAGCGGCATCGGCACGTTCACCTGCAGCGACGCGGCCCTCCCGTACGCGACGAGGCGGACGATCACGGTCACGAGTGGGATCCCGACGTCCGGGTGCGGCAGCACGTCCGCGTCGGTCTCCGTCTCCGCCGGGAACGAGCCGCCCGCGAACACCGGCAACAACTCGGCGTCCGCGGTCGTCAACCCGACGTGCACGACGCCGACCGCACAACTGCTCGTGCGGACCGAGGTCACGAACGACAACGGCGGCGGGGCCGCGCCCGCCGACGTCTCGATCTCCGTGGCGGGTACGAACCCGCAGCCTCGCTCGTTCGCGGGCTCGACGAACGGAACCGTCGTCACGGTCGGCGCCGGCGTCTACTCGGTCGACGCGCACGCGCCGTCCGGGTACGAGGTGAGCCTCTCGTCGGGCTGCACGGGGTCGGTCGCAGGCGGCGAGACGAACACGTGCACGATCACCGCCGACGACGAGCCGCCCACCGTGAACGTCGTCACGAACGTCGTCAACGACGACGGCGGCATGGCCGACGCGGACGACTTCACCGCCGGGTGCGGCCCCTGCACGCCGAGCAGCGCCCCCGGCTCCAGCACCGGCACCACGTACACGCTGCCGACCGGCCTGTCCTACACGATCACCCTCACCGGCCCCAGCGGCTACACCGTCACCTCGTCGCCGGGCTGCACCGGCACCGCCGAGCCGCTCCGCACGTACGACTGCGCGATCACCGCCGACGACGAGGTCGACGAGGACGACGACGGGATCCCCGACCGGCTGGAGGTGCGGATCACGATCGTCAAGGACACCGTCCCCGACGACGCGCAGGACTTCAGCTTCACCAGCCTGCAGCCGGAGCTGGACGGCCTCAGGCTCGACGATGACGACGACCCGGCGCTGCCGAACCAGAAGAGCGTCCTGGTCGCGCCAGGGACGCTCGTCCAGGTCCGCGAAGGCCTGACTCCGGGCTGGGGGTTGACCGACGTCGACTGCACCGGTGGCGAACAAGTGCCCTTGCCGGTTCCCGGAGGCTTTCGCTTGGGTGATCTTCGGGCCGGCGACGCGATCACGTGCATCTTCACGAACGAACGCATCCCCGACGAGGACGGCGACGGCATCGACGACCGCGACGAGGTGCGGATCACGATCGTCAAGGACAGCCTGCCCGACGACGCCCAGGACTTCGCCTTCAGCAGCAACATCCCCGAGCTCGACCCGCTCGTGCTCGATGACGACGGCAACCCCGCCGAAGGCGCCGGCCAGCTGCCCGACCGCAGGACCTTCTTGATCGACGCCGGGGCCACCGTCGAGCTGAGCGAGGACGCCGTCCCCGGCTGGCAACTGGCCGGCGTCGACTGCACCGGCCAAAGCAGCCGCTTCCCCAACTTCCCCGTCGGCCAACCCGTCCGCACCGAGAACGGCATCCGCTGGGGCCCGCTCCCCATCGGCTTCGAAGCAACCTGCACCTTCACCAACGAACGCATTCCCGACGAGGACGGCGACGGGATTCCCGACCGGCAGGAGGTGCGGCTGACGATCGTCAAGGACTTCGACCCCGACAGCAGCCAGGACGTCCGCTTCTTCAGCCCGACGCCTGAGCTGGACGGCCTCCGGCTCGACGACGACGCCGACGCGACGCTGCCGGACCGGAAGACGGTGCTCGTCGCGCCCGGCGAGCACGAGATCGCCGAGACCGTCCCGATCGGCTGGAAGCTCGCCGGCGTCGTCTGCACCGGCAGCGGCGGCTCCACCGCTCCCGGCCCGCAGCGCTCGATCGACAACGGCGTCGCGTGGGGGCCGCTCCCGGCCGGCTTCGAGGGCACCTGCGTGTTCCTCAACGAGCCCGACCCGGACGAGGACGGCGACGGGACGCCCGACCGGCTCGAGGTGAAGCTGACGATCATCAAGGACTTCGAGCCCGACAGCGGGGAGGACGTCGTCTTCTTCAGCCCCACTCCCGAGCTCGACGGCATCCGGCTCGACGAAGACGGCGACCCGACCCTGCCGGACCGGAAGACCGTGCTGGTCGCACCCGGCGAGCACGAGATCGTCGAAGCACCCCCGTCGGGGTGGCGAATGACCGCCACCACCTGCGTGGCGGACATCGGCTCGGACCCGGGCGGGCCGCAGCGCGCGATCGCGAACGGGGTGGCCTGGGGCCCGCTCCCGGCGGGCTTCCAGGGCACCTGCGTCTTCCGCAACGAGCGCGAGCGGGACGAGAACGGGAACGGGATTCCGGACCGGCTCGAGGTAATCCTGACCGTCGAGAAGGAACTCTTTCCCGCCGACCCGCAGGACTTCCACTTCACGAGTCCGCAGCCGGAGCTCGACGGTCTGACGCTCGACGACGACGACGACCCGGCGCTGGCGAACACCCGGACGGTCGCGCTACCGGCCGGGACGACTGTCGAGCTGCACGAGGAACCGACGCCCGGCTGGCGGCTGAGCAGCGCCGTCTGCTTCTTCGAGGGGATTACCGACCCCGGGCTGCCCGACTCCTTCGTCGAGCTCCCGGACGGCGTTCGCTGGGGGCCGCTCGACCCCGGCGCCAAGGGCACATGCATCTTCAGGAACGTACGCGACCCCGACGAGAACGAAAACGGCATTCCCGACCGGCTCGAGGTACGCCTGACCGTCAGGAAGCTGGTCCACCCCGACGACGCGCAGGACTTTCGCTTCGCCAGCCCGCAACCGGAGCTCGACGGTCTGACGCTCCACGACGACGGGTCGCTGGAGAACAACACTCGCACGGTCGTGCTCCCGGCCGGGACAACTGTCGAGCTGCACGAGGAACCGACGCCCGGCTGGCGGCTGAGCAGCGTCTCCTGCTCTTTCCAGAAGGCGGGAAGCGGGCCCGTCCACTTCCCCGTCGAGCTCCCGGACGGCGTTCGCTGGGGGCCGCTGAACCCCGGCGCCGAGGGCCTCTGCGAGTTCGTCAACGAACGCGACCCCGACGAGAACGGCAACGGGATTCCCGACCGGCTCGAAGTGAAGCTCACGATCGTCAAGGACACGGTCCCTGACCACGCACGGGACTTCCGCTTCGCGAGCCCGCTCCCCGAGCTGGACGGGCTGACGCTCGACGACGACGCGGACCCGACGCTGGCCAACCAGACGACCGTACGGCTCGCGCCCGGGGTGACGGTCGAGCTGCACGAGCTCGCGCAGCCGGGCTGGACGCTGACCGCCGTCCAGTGCGGCTCGGGCGGTGGCTCCGGGCCTGTCCCCGTCCCTGTGCGGCTCCCCGACGGGGTTCAGTGGGGCCCGCTCTCGAGCGGGTCGCAGGCGAGCTGTCGGTTCGTGAACGAGCCCGACCCGGACGCCGACGCGCTGGCGAGCTTCGCCGCCCTGCTCTACGACGAGAACGGCAACGGCCGCCACGACGCCGGCGAGCGGGGAGACAACTGCAACGACACGTTCAACCCCGACCAGGCCGACCTGGACGCCGACGGCGAGGGCGATGCGTGCGACCGGGCGCCGAACGACGCGACGCCGGGTGCGGTCAGCCAGACGGACGCCTCGGTCGTGCTCGGCGCGCTCGCGACTACCCTCACCACGCCGGACGGCGGGGCGACGCTCTCGCTGCCGCCGGGCGCGCTCCCCGCCGGGACGACGCTCACCGTCGTGAGGCGGCCCGACGGACAGCCCTGCACGGGACAGACCCCGGGCGGCGACGCGTTCACGTGTGTCGTCCTCTGGCGGTACGAGGTCTTCGTCGGCGGCAGCAACGGGACGGCGCTGCTCGCGGCCCCGGCACTCCTCACGGCCACCTTCACGAGCGGCACCGCGTGGCCCATCGGGATCCTGACGCTCGCCGAGCTCGATCCGGCCACGGCGGTCGTCTCGCCCGCCTGCCGGCCCGATCCGGTCTTCGACGACCAGGGCCCGCGGTGTGGCGGCATCGAGACGGTGCTCGTGAACGGCGAGCTCCGGTTCCGGATCACGGTGCCGCTCGAGCACTTCTCGACGTACGCGGCGATCGTCCTCGACCCGCCGCGCGACATCGTCTTCGCGAGCACGCGCAGCGGGAACGGCGACCTCTACTCCGTCGACCCCGGCGGCGGCACGCCGACCCAGCTCACGAGCGGGAGCGCGATCGACGCGGAGCCGGCGTGGTCGCCGGACAAGCGGCGCGTCGCCTTCACGAGCACGCGCGACGGCAACGTCGAGCTCTACGCGATGGACGCCGACGGCACCGACGTGATCAGGCTGACGACGAACGCGGCGATCGACACCTCGCCCGCGTGGTCGCCGGACGGGACGACGATTGCGTTCGCCAGCAATCGCGGCGGCGGCAACTGGGACGTCTACGTCATGCCCGCGGGCGGCGGCGCCGCGACCAGGCTGACGACGCACGCGGCCGCGGATACTTTCCCGGCCTGGTCGTCCGACGGGACGAAGATCGCGTTCTCGAGCCTCCGCACCGGCGCCGGCGACATCTACGCGATGAACGCCGACGGCACCGCACAGACGCGGCTCACGACCGCGGCGGGCATCGACACCGAGCCGGACTGGTCGGGCACGACGATCGCCTTCTCGACCAACCGCCACGGGCTCGCGAACTTCGAGGTCTACACGATGAACGCGGACGGCAGCGCGCAGACCCGCCGCACGAACCAGGCCGGGCTCGACGTCACCCCCTCCTGGTCGCCCGACGGCGACGAGCTCGTCTTCGCCTCGAACCGCACCGGCATCCTCAACTTCGAGCTCTACACCATGACCGCCGACGGCACCGGGCTCACACCACTCACCGCCCATCCCGCCGTCGACGCGTTCCCGGCCTGGTAGCACGCCGCGGCGAAACGACCTCGGTATGCAGGGTGGTTCGATCCCTCTCGGGGCCATTCGGTGTAATTGTCACAATGGGCCAAGCGGTTCGCCCCCGGCTGGCTTCGAGCTCGACTCGCGTGGAATGGTCCAGGGCGCGGGCGTGGGAATGAGAACATTGCCAACGCGGCGTGGTTCTGTCTCCTTCTCGTCTTCGTCGAGGTCGGTGGGCGCCGACTCGCCCCGCAGCGTCGCCCCCACTGACGCGCCAAGGAGAGACCGGAGTAGGTCTTTGAAGTGAGGGTTTGAAAGTCCTCCACTAAGGGCTTATCCCGGTTGGCAGGGACCCGGGGTTTGACCTCGAAGCCTTCTTCGTCATCGACGAAGGAGGCGACGATGGGTCTTGTGTCTAGGCCGAAGTTCCCCGCAATAACGCGGTCCTGATTGGGCGCGATCCGGCTCTGCTACTGGAATCGCGGCCGTCTCTTCGGCGGATCTTGTGGTCAGTAGTTGTCCGTCCGATGGGGGTGAGAGCATGCGTCCATGGGAAGGAAGCCGCGTCCGACGGGCCCGTTTCACGTGGTTACGACAAGGCGGCAGGGGAAGCACCGCGAGTACGTCGCGCACCTGCTCCGGCGCTCGTACCGCGAGGGCGGCACGGTCAGGAAGGAGACGGTCGCCAATCTCTCGCACCTGCCCGACGAGGCGATCGAGTTGATCCGCGGCGCGCTGCGCGGCCGGCGCTTCGTCGCCGCTGAGGAGGCGCTGGAGGTCGAGCGCTCTCTACCGGCGGGGCACGTCGAGGCGGCGCTCGTGATGGCGAGGCGGCTCGAGCTTGGGCGCCTGCTCGAGCGCCAGCCCTGCCGGGAGCGCGAGCTGTGCTTGGCGATGATCGTGCAGCGCGTGATCGGCCCCGGCTCGAAGCTGGCGATGTCGCGCGCGCTCGCGCAGTCGACGCTGGCCGCGGAGCTGTCGGTCGAGGATGCGGACGAGGACGAGCTCTACCGGGCGATGGACTGGCTGCTTCGGCGCCAGGTGCGGATCGAGCGGGCGCTCGCGCGCCGCCACCTCGCAGCCGGGACGCTCGTCCTCTACGACGTCTCCTCCTCCTATTTCGAGGGGCGCTCATGCCCGTTGGCGCAGCTCGGCTACTCGTGCGACCGCAGACCGGGCACGCCGCAGATCGTCTACGGCCTGCTCTGCGCCGCGGACGGCTGCCCGGTCGCGGTCGAGGTCTTCGAGGGCGCGCTCCATGACGACAAGACGCTGCCGGCGCAGGTCGACAAGCTGAAAGCGCGCTTCGGGCTCGAGGCGGTGATCGTCGTTTCCGACCGTGGCATGGTCACCAAAGCCAACCTCGAGCTCCTGCGCGAGACGAACGGCGCCGCCTGGATCACCGCCCTGAAGGCTCCGCAGGTGAGAAAGCTCGTTCAGGAGGGCGCGCTCCAGCTCTCGCTCTTCGACGAGCACAACCTCGGCGAGATCGCCGCCGAGGACTATCCCGGCGAGCGGCTCGTCGTCTGCCGCAACCCGCTCGTCGCCGCCGAGCGGGCGCGCAAACGCGAGGACCTGCTCCAGGCCACCGAGCGCGCGCTCGCGGAGATCCAGGGCCGCGTCGAGCACGGCACCCTCCGCGGCGACGCTGAGGTCGGACTCGCCGTCGGCGCGGTCTGGAACCGCTGGCGCGTGCGCAAGCACTTCGAGGTCGAGATCTCGGACACCAGCCTGAGCGTCCGCCGCAAGCACGAGCAGATCGCCGCCGAGGCCGCGCTCGACGGCATCTACGTACTGCGCACCAGCGTCTCGGAGGCCGACCGCTCGGCGCCCGATGTCGTGCGCGCCTACAAGCAGCTCAAGGAGGTCGAGCGCGCCTTCCGCACGCTCAAGGGCCCGCTCGAGCTGCGCCCAATCCACCACCGCCTCGAGGAGCGCGTGCGCGCGCACGTCTTCCTCTGCATGCTCGCCTACTACCTCGCCTGGCACCTGCGCCAGGCGTGGAAGCCGCTGCTCTTCGACGACGAGCAGCCGCTCCCACAGCCCGACCCGGTCGCCAAGGCGAGGCGCTCGGCGCAGGCCGACCGGAAAGCGCGCACCAAGCGCACCGCCACAGGCGAGCGCTGCCACTCGCTCGCGACACTGCTCGACGAGCTCTCCACCCGCACGCGCAACACGATCCGACTCCACCAAAGCGGCGCCAGCTTCGAGCAACTCACCAAGCCGACCCCGACCCAAGCCCGCGCGCTCGCCCTGATCGCCAGCTACACGCTCAAGACGTAGTCACGACCGATCCAGCGGCGGCAACCCGCAAAGCCAGACCAGAAGCGGAAACCCGGCCCGCCGCCTCAGGGGAACTTCGGTCTAGGGACGACGCTTGGCGGATGCCGGATTGGTTGTGGGAGCGGATCGAGCCGCTCTTGCCGGAGCGGCCCGCGCACCCGCTCGGCTGCCACAACCCGCGCGTGCCCGACCGGGATGCGATGGAC
>JBOHAJ010000286.1:0-6055 GCA_050697715.1 Gaiellaceae bacterium | reverse complement strand
GCTGATGGATCACATCGAGCAGCTCCGGGCGTCACAGAAGCGACTCGTGTCGGCGCAGGACGCGGAGCGCCGACGGCTCGAGCGCAACCTGCACGACGGCGCCCAGCAGCAGCTCGTCTCCCTCTCCGTCGGGCTTCGGCTCGTCGCATCCCGGCTGACGCCCGACTCGGAAGCGGCCCAGCTCCTCGAAGAGGCCCGAGGAGAGCTCGCTGCCTCCCTCGACGAGCTCCGCGAGCTCGCCCAGGGAATCCATCCCGCCGTGCTGAGCGACCACGGCCTCGGCGTCGCGCTCGAGTCTCTCGCGGCTCGAACTCCGCTGCGCGTGGGGCTGTCCGTCGCCGTCGACGGACGCCTCCCCGAGCCGGTTGAGGTCGCCGCGTACTACCTCGTCTCCGAGGGCTTGACGAACGTGGCCAAGTACGCGCACGCGTCACGGGCTACGGTCGAAGTCGCGCGCGCGAACGGGCGACTCGTCGTGGAGGTGGTGGACGACGGCGTCGGAGGAGCGGATCCGGCCGGCGGCTCGGGCCTGCGTGGTCTTGCGGACCGGGTCGAGGCCCTGGACGGACGTCTCCGCGTCTGGAGCCCCACCGGCGGCGGGACGAAGGTACGAGCGGAGATCCCGTGCGCGTAGTCCTCGCCGACGACGCCGTGCTCCTGCGGGAAGGGGTGGCGCGCCTGCTGGATGAGGCCGGCTTCGAGGTCGTCGGCCAGAGCTCCACGGCCGAGGACCTCCTCCTCAAGGTTCGGAGCTACTCCCCCGACGTCGCGATCACGGACATCCGCATGCCTCCCACGCAGACGGACGAGGGCCTGCGGGCGGCGCTCGAGATCCGCTCGCGCTACCCGGAGGTCGGGGTGCTCGTCCTCTCCCACCACGTCGACGTGGGGCTTGCGATGAAGCTGCTTGCCGAGAACGCAGAGGGCGTCGGCTACATGCTGAAGGACCGGGTCGCCGACGTCGAGGAGTTCGCCGAGGCCGTGCTCCGAGTGGGGCACGGCGGCTCTGTGATCGACCCGACGATCGTGTCGCAGCTCCTCGGTCGCCGCCGCGATGACGATCCGCTCGAGAGCATCACGCCGCGCGAGCGCGACGTGCTCGAGCTCATGGCCGAAGGCCGCTCGAACCAGGGCATCGCCGAGCGCCTCGTCGTCACAGAGCGGGCCGTGCAGAAGCACATCACGAGCATCTTCCAGAAGCTCGGCCTGCCCGCGGACGCGGACGACCATCGCCGCGTGCTCGCCGTACTCGCCTTCCTGCGTTCGTAGAAATGCACCCGGCCGGGGTGCGGTTTCACGCACCCCAAGACGCCAGCAGGCCCCATACCCGGTCGCGACCTGCACTGAGACGGTTGACGGCATGGACGCCACTCATCATCTCGGGGCGGAGAGCCGCCTCTCGCGACTGGCCGCTCTTGTGCGCAGCGAGCACGGACTCTTCCTCGCCGGCAGCGCTCTCATCGGAATCCACGTGCTGGACGACAACTTCGTTCAGCCGCAGCCGGGGACCTCGGCCGGTGACCACCTCGTCAGCGGCCTCGCGCCGCTAGCGGTTCTCGCTCTAGCCGTGGCCTTCTACTCGCGCCTCCGCGCTGGCTTGCGCGCGCTGATCGCGCTCGTCATCGGCGTGTTCGGGATCGTGGCGGGGCTCGAGGGCTGGTACTACACGCGGGAGGTCGGCGCATCGGGCGACGACTACACGGGGCTCGTGACGCTGCCTGTGGGAGTGCTGCTCGCGCTCCTCGCGACGGTCGTGCTGTGGCGCTCGCGGCGCCGGGAGGGCAGCCGTACGCGGCGCTACCTGCGCCGGGGTTTGATCGGCGTCGGCGGTCTGATCGTCGGAGTGGCGCTGCTCCTGCCGTTCATGGCTTCGTACGCCTACACGCACTTGGCCCGGGCGGTCGTGCCCGAGGCAGACCTCGGCGGTGCCGCCTACGAGGACGTGAAGTTCGTGACGAGCGACGGTCTCGAGCTCGAGGGCTGGTACGTTCCGTCGAAGAACGGGGCGGCGGTGATCGCCTATCCCGGCCGTAAGGGTCCGCGCAACGCCGCGCGGTTCCTCGCTCGACACGGCTACGGCGTGCTGCTTTTCGATCGGCGAGGCGAGGGAGAGAGCGAGGGGGATCCGAACTCCCTCGGCTGGGGCGGCGACAAGGACCTCGAGGCAGCGATCGCGTTCCTGCAGAAGCGACCCGACGTCGACCCCGAGCGCATCGGGGGTATCGGACTCTCGGTCGGGGGTGAGATGCTGCTGGAGACTGCGGCTGAGACGGACGCCCTCAAGGCCGTCGTCTCGGAGGGCGCGGGCATCCGCTCCGTTCGTGAGGCCACCCAGCTCTCAGGCGTCGAGAAGTTGCTCTCGCTCCCGACATGGGCGGCCATCACGCTCGGGACGGCCGTCTTCTCCAACCACAGCCCGCCGCCGAGCCTGAAGGACCTCGTACCCCGGATCGCGCCGCGTCCGGTGTTCCTCATCTACGCCGAGCGGGGCCAGGGCGGCGAAGAGCTCTCCGCCGACTTCTACGACGCTGCCGGCCAGCCGAAGGAGCTGTGGAAGACCGACAGCGGCCACACCGGCGGCTACGACGCAGACCCCCAGGAGTACGAGCAGCGGGTGGTCGCCTTTTTCGATCGCGCCCTGCTGCAAAGCAAGTAGACGACTTGAAAGGAGCGAACGCAATGGAGACGGTACTAGTGCAGAAGGAGGGCCAGGACGGCGCTCCGCCCACCGCGGTCGTTAGCGCAACGGACGTCACCCGCCGCTACGGCGAGGGCGACACGTGCGTGAAGGCGCTTCGCGGCGTCTCGCTCGACGTCGCGAGCGGGAAGCTGACGGCCGTGATGGGTCCTTCGGGCTCGGGCAAGTCGACGCTCATGCACATCCTCGCCGGTCTCGACCGGCCGACGGAAGGCGAGGTCGCGATCGCCGGCACGGACATCACGGAGCTGAACGACACGGACCTGACGAAGCTCCGGCGCGAGCACATCGGCTTCATCTTCCAGTTCTTCAACCTGCTCCCGATGCTGACGGCGGAGGAGAACATCGTCCTTCCGCTTGAGCTCGCGGGGACGAAGCCCGACCGCGCCTGGGTGGAGGAGCTCACCGGCAAGGTCGGCCTCTCCGACCGGCTCACGCACAGGCCGTCAGAGCTCTCCGGCGGGCAGCAGCAGCGCGTGGCAATCGCGCGGGCGCTCGTCTCGCGGCCGACGGTCATGTTCGCGGACGAGCCGACTGGCAACCTCGACTCGAGCACGAGTGCCGAGATCCTCGAGCTCATGCGCGACTCGGTCGCCAGCTTCGGCCAGACGACCGTCATGGTCACGCACGACGCGCACGCGGCCGCGATCGCGGACCGTGTGCTCTTTCTCGCCGACGGGCTGATCGTCAAGGAGCTCGGCCATTGCGAGCCCAAGGACATTCTCGCGGCGATGGAAGAGGTGAGCGCACGATGATCGGCGTCACGCTCAAGGGCATCGCTGGGCGCAAGCTCCGCGCCTTCCTTACCGCCCTCGCGATCATTCTCGGCGTCACGATGGTCAGCGGCTCGTTCATCCTGACCGACACGATGAAGAAGGCGTTCGACGGCATCTTTACGGAGTCGTACGAGGGCACGGACGCCGTCATCAACGGCAAGCAGATCGTCGACTTCTCCTCGAGCGGGCGGGCAACCGTCCCCGAGGACCTGCTGGAGCAGGTCAAGGCGCTGCCCGAGGTGGAGGCGGCGGCAGGCGGAATCACCGACCTCCAGGGCAACTCGAACCCGGCGAAGCTCGTCGACGAGAACGGCGAGACGATCGGCGGAACCGGCGGCGCGCCCACCTTCGGCGTGGGACTCGACTCGACCCAGCTCCGCTTTAGCCCACTCCGGCTCGTGGAGGGCAAGTGGGCGAAGGGCGCCGAGCACGTAGTGATCGACGCCAACACCGCCGACGAGCACGGCTACGGCGTCGGCGACACGATCGGCGTCGCGGCCCTCGGCCCGGTGCAGCAGTACGAGATCACCGGCGTGGCCAGGTTCGGCTCGGTTGACTCGATCGGCGGTGCCACGTTCGCCGTCTTCGATGTGCCGACCGCGCAGGCCCTGTTCAAGAAGGAGGGGCAATTCGACGCGATCTCGGTCGCGGCGAAGGAGGGAGTCTTGTCGGAGGAGCTCGTCCGCGCGCTTCAGCCGGTCGTCCCTCCTGAGGCCCAGGTCCAGACGGGCGAAGCACAGGCGGCGGACGACGCGAAGGAAACGAAGGAGGGGCTCAACTTCATCACCTACATCCTGCTCGGATTCGGTGGGATCGCACTGTTCGTGGGAGCGTTCGTCATCTTCAACACGCTCTCGATCACGGTCGCTCAGCGCACGCGTGAGTTCGCGACCCTGCGGACGCTCGGCGCCTCCCGGCGGCAGGTGCTCCGCTCGGTCGTCCTCGAAGGCTTCGTCATCGGCCTCGTCGCGGCCGTAGTCGGGCTCTTTCTCGGGCTCGGGCTGGCCAAGGGCCTGAACTCGCTCTTCGTCGCCGCCGGGATCGACTTGCCACAGGCGGGCACGGTGTTCGCGACGCGCACGATCGTCGTCAGCCTGCTCGTCGGCGTCGTTGTCACGGTGCTGGCGAGCATCGTGCCGGCCGTCCGGGCGACCCGCGTGCCGCCGATCCTGGCTGTGCGGGAGGGATCAACGCTTCCGCAGTCGCGCTTCGCCCCCTATGCGCCCTATGTCGCTGTCGGCACGATTGCCGTGTCGGTGGTGGCGCTCGGCCTCGGGCTGTTCGCAAGCGGGGAAACGGCGAGCGTGCTGCTCTTGCTCGGGTTCGGCGTGATCGGACTCTTCATCGGAGTCGCTCTGGTCTCGTCGCACCTCGTGAAGCCGCTGGCCGCCCTGGTCGGCTGGCCGGCCCGCCGGCTGGCCGGCTCGGCGGGACGGCTCGCCCGCGAGAACTCCATCCGGAACCCCGGACGGACGGCGGCGACGGCGGCAGCGCTCATGATCGGGCTGGCGCTCGTGACGGTCGTGGCGGTGCTCGGGGCGAGCCTTCGCGACTCAGCCAAGTCGGCGGTCGAGGACCAGATCAACGCCGACTACGTGATCACGCACGAGAACGGCTTCGACCCCGTCCCCGCGGAGGCGGGCGATGCGGTCGCTGCCCTGCCGGGCGTGGAGGTCGCCTCGAACGTGCGCTACGACCAGGCCCGCGCCGCGGGCTCGGAGGAGGACGTCACCGGGATCGACCCGACGACGATCGAGCGCTTCTACACCTTCGACTGGGTCGAGGGCTCCGAGGGAGCCGTCGACCGGCTCGGGGGGGACGGCGCGATCGTCCAGGAGGCGTTCGCCGACGACCACGATCTCTCCCTGGGCGACCGCTTCTCCATCCAGACGGCGAGCGGCGACACGCTCCAGGTCGTCGTCAGCGGCATCTACGATCCGCCCGAGCTCGATTCGCTGCTTGGCGCGCTCAGCATCAGCCAGCGCAACTTCGATGCCAGCTTCGCACGGCCGAGGAACCTCTTCACCTTCGCGAAAGCTCGCGACGGCGAGAGCCCGGCCTCGACCGAGGCGCTCGAGGGAACGCTGGCCGGATTCCCGGACGCCAAGCTGCACACGGAGTCCGGCTTCGTCACCGACCGGACGGAGGACCTCACGACCATCCTGACGCTCCTCTACGTCCTGCTGGCGTTCTCGGTGGTCGTGAGCCTCTTCGGGATGGTGAACACGCTTGTCCTCTCGGTCTTCGAGCGGACGAGGGAGCTCGGGATGATGCGGGCGGTGGGCATGACCCGCAGGCAGACGAGGCAGATGATCCGCCACGAGAGCATCATCACGGCGCTGATCGGAGCCTCCCTGGGGATTCCGCTCGGCATCTTCCTCACCGCTCTCATCACGCAGGCGCTCTCGCAGTACGGCGTCAGCTTCTCGCTGCCCATTCTGTCGCTGGTCGTCTTCGCCATCGTCGCGATCATCGCCGGCATCTTGGCGGCGATCCTCCCGGCGCGGCGGGCCTCGCGCCTCAACGTGCTCGAGGCGCTGCAGTACGAATAGCGCTCTGGAAAGCGGGCGCGGCTCCGGAC
>JBOHAJ010000285.1:0-8294 GCA_050697715.1 Gaiellaceae bacterium | reverse complement strand
CGCGCGGCCGCGGCGTGAACCTCCTGACCTACCACCGAGCGAAGGGCCTCGAGTGGGCGGCCGTCTTCCTCCCGCGTCTGGAGGAGAAGGAGCTCCCCTACGGCAAGGCCCTTCGCGGCGACCGCCTGGCCGAGGAGCGCCGCCTGTTCTACGTCGGCCTGACGCGCGCGAAGCGGCACCTGGTGCTGACGTGGACGGCCGAGGCGAAACCGAGCCGCTTCCTGGCCGAGCTCGGAGTCATCGGGCCGGCGCGGGCGAAGCCGCCGAAGCGGGAGTCGACGCCGGAGTTCGAGGCGCTCCGGGCCTGGCGCGTCACCCGCGCGCGAGAGGACGGAATCGCCCCGTTCATCGTCTTCCACGACAGCGTCCTCCACGAGATCGCCAGCCGCCGCCCCACCACGCGGGCGGAGCTCAGCGCGATCCCTGGAGTCGGCCCGGCGAAGCTGGAGCGGTACGCGGACGACGTCCTAGAGGCGCTGGCCCGCATGCCGCAACCGGCTTAGTGCCCCTTGCAGCAATACACCCCGGCTTCTGACCCGCGATCACACGGCGCGAGAGTCCACCCTCGCCCCTGCCAAGGCGTCCAGCCTTGCCTGCGGACGAGGGCAGCCTCTCGCTTGGTGCTCACGACCCAGAAGCTCGGGCAGCATTACCGGAAGGGGCACTAGCGGCTCATTTTCCGCTCGCCCAGCCCAGGACCATGTCCCTCTGGGCCTGAGTCTCGGGGGAGGTTCGGTAGGCCTCGGGAGTGCCGCTCCGCCAGGCGGCAATCGAGCTGAGAGCGTCCTGCGCTGCGAGCCCGTGCCGGACGAGATAGCAGCCGACTACCGTGCCCGTCCGCCCGACGCCGCCGTAACAGTGCACGTAAGGCGTCCGCCCGGCCTCGATCGCCGCGTCGATCGTGTCGAGGATGTGGATCATCTCGTCCTCGGTCGGGCAAGCGAAATCGCGGACCGCAAGGCGAACGTATCCGAGCCCCGCCAGGAAAGGGGCGTACGGCGCAAGGCCGTACTCGCCCTCCTCGGTCAGGTCGAGAAACATATCGACCCCCGCCTCCCGAAGCAGCTCCAGCTTGACGAGAGCGGCCTCCTCGTCGCCGGCACCCGGATATTCACCTGCAAGAAGTTGGCGCGGGACGACCCAGTAGGAGTCCGGAATGGGCCCCGGCGGACGGTTGCTCATCGCAAAGTCCTACCATCTTCGCGCGTGCATCTTCTGTTCCTGGACGAGAGCGGCAGGCTCGACCGGGGCGGCTTCTTCGCGCTCGGGGGGATCGCCGTCCGCGACACCGACTGGCCCGCGCTGCGCGAGCTCTGGCAGCGGACGCTGCGCGACCACGGCTGGCCGCTCGAGCGCGAGATCAAGTGGCATGGAATCCGCAAGGGTGCCGTCCCGCCGCCCGTTGCCCGACGCGCTCTTCGGCGCGCTCGCCGGTGCGCCCTTTACCTGCTACGTGACGCTCCTCGACCTCGAGCTCGGCCCGCAGCTCTTCCCGCCGGCGAGCACGACTTCTTCCGCTCGCCCGAGGACGTCTACGCCACCGGCCTCATGTTTCTGGCCGAGCGCTTCCAGCACTTGCTGGGGGCCGAGGACGACCTCGGCATGATCGTGATCGACAGCCGCTTTCGCGAGGCCGACGCCCGCTTACGCCGCTTCTTCAGCGACCTGACCGAGGAGGGCACGCCCTACATGAAGCTCGCGCGAATCGTCGAGGGACTCTTCCTCGGCCCGAGCCACTACTCCATCGGCCTCCAGTGCGCCGACCTCGTCGTCGCAGCGACTGCCGCTGCGGGGCGCGGCGTGGGCGACGGCCGCCGCTACCTGAAGCAGCTGCTCCCCCGCTTCGCCCGCCATCCCGCGACAGGCGAACTCGAGGGCGTCGGGCTCAAGCGCTTCCCGGAGGCGGAGCCACGGCGCCGCGAGCGCAACCGCCTGTTCTGAGGGTCAATCCGGCTTGGAAGGTGGCTTTGCGCCGACGCCGGGGCCCTTCGGGGGCGGCTTCAGCGCGCTCACCGGCTTGGAGCTCGAGGGATAGGCGCCAATCACCCGGACTGCGCTCGACCGCTCCTTGGAGCTCCGTCTCCTAATCCACTTAGCCATCGATGAACTCAAGATACTCGACCTCCTCCCACCGAATCAAAACGCCGGAGTCCCGGAGGACGACCCGCTCGTGCTCGTCGAACGCGAACGCACCCGAGCTCGGATCGACTTCCGCCGTCCAGGTGAGGTAGATGTCCGACGGCTCCGGGTAGACGGCGGCATAGGAACCCTGGGCGAAGGCGCCTCCTATCCAGCTCCCCGACTTCAGCTTCAAGCGTATCCAGCCGCCAGCCCGGCCGAAGAAGAATGCATCCCAGGCGCGAGGGGCACGAGCCGGGCCGGTCAGAAGCCTGATCCACGGGCTCTCTGCGCGGGAGGCCCGACCCGCAACCGACCCTACAGCGGCGGGAAGTGTGACGTAGAGCAGAAGTGCAATCCAGAGCCCCCAGGGCAGTTGGGCACCGGTTTCCCACCCACCTGATTCGAGGTAGCGACGCCAGACCAAGTAGGTCAACGGAGCAGCAACCGCGTGGACCGCGACGGAAACGCCAATGAGGCGAAACAAGCGGTCGGGCAACCGGATGCCCCAAGTGCCCGCGTGCCGCTCGAACCCCCATACGGCGAGCGCGCCGGGCAGGAGCAGCAGCAGGACGGCAGCAGTAGCCTGGAGAGTCGTGGGGAACATATGTTTGTATACTAGACCGGCAACAGGACGTCATCGTCCTGCAGCCCGGCGCCCTCGACGAAGCGGCCAGCGTGTTCGCCGGCCGCATGTGCTCGCGGAGCCGCGGCCACGCACTGATCGTCACTGTTCTGAATGCGCCGAGCTCAGCCGCGGACGAGTTGCTGGACACGCTGGTGAGAAAGCCCCAGCAGCTCCCCCGCATCGCGCACGCCGAGATCAAGCTCATTCACGAGGGCTCGCGCCGCCTCTGCAGTCGCCGCCTGCGCGTTCGCCCGCCGCTTCTCGGCCTCCCGGCGGGCGCGGCGGCTGCGCCGAATGGCGTCTCGCGCCTCCGCCGGAAGACGGACCTCCTCCACGAGCTCCGCAGCGTTCGCGTCGTCGATCCAGAGTCCGAGAGCCTCCCGAACACGCCGGCGGGCCTGCTCCAGCGTGCGACCGTACGTGTGACATCCCCGAACGCGTGGAACCCACGCGATCCATGCGCCGCTCTCGTCCCGCTCGAGGATCACCCGGTATGACGCACGCTTCACCGAAGCCACCTTCTGCCTAGTCTCCGGCCGGTCACGAACGAGCCGCCCCCGGGTCGTTGTCCAAGCCCTCATATCTGTCTAGTGTACTAGACACTTTGGTGGCCGTTTAGCCCACTGGGCGATGGCCATCACACAGAAGTAGGAATCTGGGTCGAGCACGGCGTTCTCAATTTTGACAACGACATAGGACGAACATGCGTACGCGCGCGCGACGTCGCCGGGCGCGATGTGTCAACACACGAGCATTGGGTATGCGCTGGAGAGGAGGGGGAGTCGTCGAGGGCGTCTCCTCGCCCTAGGGGTCTGACGCTTTTCGCCTGGGCAACGGCTTCCCCTCCCGCTCAGGATTGGTGGCGCCGGTCGGTCAGCTCAACGCGGCCCGAGGATCCAGGCGAGTACCGCCGCGTAGTCCCGGTCGCCCCAGCCGGCTTCCTGCGCGTCGGCGAGCCAGGACCGGGCCGCCGCGGCAAGCCGAAGATCGACTCCCGACGCCGCGGCTGCCTCGGCGATCAAGTCCACGTCCTTGAGGCCGAGGGAAAGCGAGAAACGCGTCGGGTACTCGCCCGTCTCGATGGCGGTCCGACGCCGCTCTGCCTGGCCGGCCAGCGGCGTCCCCGCAAGCACGTCGAAGGTCGCGTCCGTGGACAAGCCGAGTCCGTGGGCGAGCGCCATAGCCTCCCCGAGCAGCGCCAAGGCTCCGAACAGCGTGCTGTTGGCGACCAGCTTGGCCGCCGCTCCGGCGCCGAGCGGACCGACATGGAGTTGAGAGCCCAGCGCGGACAGCACGGGCGTCCATCGCTCGACGAGGGGCTCCGGGCCGCCGACGAAGATCCTGAGGGATCCGGACTCGGCCTCCGGGAGACTGCCGAGCACGGGCGCGTCGAGCAGGCCGGTTCCCGGCGGAAGGAGCGAGGCGAGGCGCGAGACCGCCCCGGGTCCAACCGTCGACATCTCGATGACGGTGACCGAGTCGTCGGCGCCTGCGGCGACGCCGTTAGGCCCCTCGAACACCGCCCAGAGCGCCGCAGGGTCGGCGACCATTGTGATGACGGCATCGGCGCGTCGGGCGGCGGCGGCCGGGGTCTCGGCCGGCATCGCTCCCAGCTCGACGAGCTCCGCCGCTTTCGCCGGTGTTCTGTTCCAGACGACGACTCCGTGCCCGGCCTGCAGCAGCCGGCGGGCAATCCGGCTTCCCATCCCGCCGAGCCCGACGACGGCAACCGTGCTCATGCCGCCGTTCCCAGCCAGGCAAGCACCTCCTCGGCGTTCCGGTCGGGCGGGAAGACGGGATAGAAGACCTTGGCGATGAGCTCCGCGCGGGCGACGATCGTCAGCCGCCTATACAGGCGCATGCCCTCGACGGTGAAGGTCGGCAGGCCGAGGGCGGCGACCAGGAGCAGCTCCGGGTCCGCGAGAAGGGGGAACGGCAAGCGCAGGCGCTCGGCGGCCTCACGCTGGTACTCGCTCGTCTGCGAGGAGAGACCGGCGACTCGAGCACCCAAAGCGCCGAATTCGGCCTGGTGATCGCGGAACGCGCAGCTTTGCGGCGTGCAGCCACGGGCGCCCGGGATCTCGTCCCAGCCGGCCGGCGAGTCGATGCCGGTACGGCCGGTGCGTGGATACACGTAGAGCACGAGGATCCCGGCGGCGAGCTCGCGGAGCTCGAGCGGGCCTCCCGCGGTCGACTCGAACGTCAGTGGAGGCAGCCGCGCGCCAGGGAGGTGGTCGGCGGCGCCGTCGTCGACCGGAACGGGGAGGTCGACCGGGAGCACGTTCGGGTCATGGCGAGACGCCACGGGTGGGTTTTACCCGCTGCGGCCTGCTCCTCGTCGACCTCGAGGAAGCGGCTCAACGCGCAGAGCTCATGACCCGGGGTTGGAGTCAGCCGCCGCATTCTCGTCGTCGACCAGGGGCGCCGCGAGCGTTGTGTCGGCGGCTTCCTCGGCGCGCGCGGCAGCCGCCGCCCGTTTCTTCTCGTCCTTCTTTTCCTGCTTCAGCTCGCGGCGTTCCTTGACCGCCCGCTCTCGGGTCTTCGAGAACGTCTGCCGTCTCTTGGAACTCGAACCCATTGAGCCTTCCTTTCTCTCGAGATGCTGAGAAGGCCCGCAACCAAGCGCGGGCCTTCTCCCGTACGTCGAGCGATCTTGCCGGCTGTTATGCCCGAACCGCTCGGTTCATCTCGTGCACGATCACCTTACCGCCCGTGACCTTCGGCGGATTCGGAACCAAGCTCTCCAGCTTCTCCTCGCGCAGCCAGTTGGCTACGACGCGGGTCGACTCCTCGGCCTGCGCGGGGTGTCGAAGAAGTTGACGGAACTCATGACGCCGTCACCGGCTTCGATGAGGAAATCTGTGCCAGCGTGGGCAACTAGCCGCCGGACCGGGCCGCGTAGCAGGCCTCTGTACACGCGCAAGCGAGTCGTCTAGCGTAGCGCCGACGACAAGGAGGATCTCATGCGTATCGAGTCTTCGGTCACTGCCCTCTCCTGGATTCCCTCGGAGGCGATCGAAGGTCTGCCCAAGATCCCGTTCGCGCTCGGGATCGGCCACTACGACGAGCCCCCGCCGGAGCGGCTGAAGGGCGGAGACCTCGAGCGTCTGCGCGAGGCCGACCGCTTCCGCGAGGCGAACTACCTGCAGGCCTGGATCGAGGTTCAAGACGGCAAGATCGTCGACTACAGCCAGGAGGGCGACGGCCTCATCGGGTCGACGACCTTCCGTGTGGGGCCCAAGGACCTCGTCTTCCAAGGTGTCGCGTTCGAGACCCTGCAGCCGGAACCCGAGATCCGTGATGACGCGGCGCGCTTCGTGCAGACCGTGGGCGGCCGCGCCGGCTTTCCGGCGCCGCGAAGAGTCAAGGGGCGTCCGTTCTTCCGGGTCAGTTCAGCAACGGCGTGGACGACGCTCGCGCTGACGATCCGGGCCGACGGCTCTTCCGACCACGAACTCGTGGGAGCGAGCCCATTCCCACGGCACTGGATCTACGACCGCGAAGGCAATCTCGTCCAGAAGGCGGGCGCGATCGATTTCAAGGCGTGGTACCGCGAAGCCCACGGCGAGCACACGCCCTGGGGCGATGAGGACTCGGAGCCGTTCGTTGCCCAGGCGGAGTCCGCGCTCGAGCGCCAGCTCTCGCGCGCGCTGATGCAGGGCGGGGCCAAGCTGCCGCGGCGCAAGCTGCGGCAGGACGAGAGGCTTGTCGAGCAGGACGAGCCCGGCGACGAGCTCTACCTCCTGCTGGACGGCGTGCTGGCGGCGGTCGTGGACGGCGAGGAGATCGCGCAGGTCGGGCCGGGTGCGATCCTCGGCGAGGGCGCCATCATCGGCGGCGGGCGGCGGAATGCGACCCTGCGAGCATGCACGCCCGCCCGCGTCGCAGTCATCGCGGCCGATCAGATCGACCGCGAGGCGATGGAGACCCTCGCCGCCGGGCGACGTCGCGAAAGCTGAGTGAGTCGGGGCTGATGAGCGGCGTCGCTCGCGAGCAACGCTCCCCCACGCACTCCGGACTCGAGGCGCCGTACGAGCCGCGTCCGATCCGCTTCATCCGGCGGGAGGACATCGACGACTGGCGGCTCAAGCTCTACGGCATCGCCCTGGCCGGGAACGAGGCGCGCGAGGAGCTCGTCGCGGCCACACGGGACCTCGCCGCCGCGATCCTTCCCCGGCCTGCGGTGAGCGATGACCGCTACGGCGTCGGCTTCGCGACCGCCCACGACGCGGCGACGTTCTGCATCGCCCTGATCTACTGGTGGCAGTCGGCCAACGAACTGCACCAGCGCATCTACCTGAGCCCGCAGGATGACCCGGCAGCCCTCACGCAGGTCGCCGATCAGCCCGCGGGCTGCGTGTGGGAGCTGGCCGTGGTCGACTTCGAGCGCCGAGCCTGGCTCGAGGACGTTCTGGCCAACCCGTCCGGCCCGGACGTCGAGCTCTACCTGGAGCGTCAGTTCAACGCCGACGTGTAGGCGTTAGTAGCGGTCGATCTCCCTGAGACGCTCGTCGCTGATGCCGAAGTGGTGTGCGACCTCGTGCAGGACGACCCGCCGGATCTCGCGCCGCAGGCGAGCGGGATCGGCACCCCAGAGGCGCTCGAGCGGACGCCGGTAGATCGTGATCTTGTCGGGAGGCACCCCGGCGTAGGCACCACCGCGCCTGGTCAACGGGAACCCCTCGTAGAGACCCAACAGTGGCCTGCCGGCCGGAGGCTCCTCCTCGACCACGATCGCGACGTTCGACATGAACTCGCGCAGTTCGGCGGGGAGTGAGACGAGAGCGTCCTCGATCGTCTGCTCGAAATCGACCTCGTCTGGCGCGGACATGGCGCGAGGCCGCTAGCGCCGCAGGCGGATCGCGTTCAGATCCTGGGCCCGGATCTCGTCGGCACGCGCCGCGAGGTCCTCGATGTCGTCGTGTTCCGCGTGCAAGTAGCGGCCGGCGAGGGCGTCCAGCCTCCCCGAGGCCAGAGCCCGGACGAGTCGTGGCGCGAGCTCGGGCGGCGTCCAAGGCGCGTCGTCGCCGAAGCTGTCGGTCATCCTGGTGCGCACAAGGCCTGGACTGATGGAGAACACCGGGATGCCGTGCGGCTCCAGCTGCAAGGCCAGCGCCTCCGAGAAGCGGTGCACGGCCGCCTTGCTGGCGCTGTACGCCGTGCTGGAGACGCCGGGCAGGTACGCAGCGCCGCTCGCGACGTTGACGATTCGGCCTCCGCCGCGCGCGAGCATGCCCGGGATCACGGCGCGGCAGCACAGATAGACACCGAGGGCGTTGACCTCGAACACCCGCCACCAGTCGGCGGGGTCGAGCTCCCAGGCGGCGCCGTGCTCGTCGACGCTCGTGCCCGCGTTGGCGACGAGCAGGTCGAGCCGCCCATACGCCGATTCGACCTGCTCGACCATCCGTTCGACGGATTCGCGGTCGGAGACGTCGCACTCGATCGCGAGCCCGCCGATCTCCTCGGCCGTCTGCCCGATCTCGTCCGCGCTCCGCGCCGCCACGGCGACCCTCGCGCCGGCCGCCGCGAGCTCGAGCGCGATGTT
>JBOHAJ010000284.1:0-3137 GCA_050697715.1 Gaiellaceae bacterium | reverse complement strand
TTCGAGCCGGTCTCCGCGGAGGAGGTGCGGCGGCGGACCGGCTCGCCGGTCCACCTCGGAGCCGTGTTCGAGGGCGGGGCGGCGACCGTACAGCCGGCGCTGCTCGCGCGCGGCCTGCGGCGCGTCGCCCTCGCACGCGGCGTGCGGATCTTCGAGCGCTCGCCGATGGTCGAGCTCGATCGCGAGCGGGGGATCGTCCGCACGCCGGAGGGCTCGGTCGAGGCGGGGGCAATCGTCCTCGCCACCGGTGCCTGGATCGCCTCCGTCCGTGAGCTGCGCCGCGCCGTCGTCCCGGTGTCGAGCGACATGGTCGCCACCGAGCCGATCCCGGAGCGCCTGGAGGAGAGCGGCTGGACGGGCGGGGAGTGCATCTCCAACTGCCGCCTGATGGTGCACTACTACCGCGCGACGAAGGACGGCCGTGTCGCGTTCGGCCAGGGCGGCCACCGGCACGCCTTCGCCGGACGCGTGGACGACGGCGGCGACCTCGGACGCGGCGCGAACGTGACGGAGCGGCTCAGGAACGACCTCGAGCGCCTCGTCCCGGCGGCCCGGGGGGCCGCCGTCACGCACACCTGGGGCGGGCCCATCGACCGCACGCGCGACGGCCTCCCCTTCTTCGGGCGGCTACCCGGGCGCGCCCGCGTCGTCTACGGGGTCGGCTTCTCCGGGAACGGCGTCGCGCCGAGCCTCACTGCAGCCAGGATCCTTGCCTCGAGCGCCCTCGGCCGCGAGGACGAATGGGCCGGCTGCGGCCTCAACCGCGGCGTGCCGGGCAGCTTCCCGCCCGAGCCGATCCGCTACGTCGGCGGTGTGGTCGTGCGCGCCGCGGTGCGGCGCAAGGAAGAGAGGGAGGACCGGGGGGAGGGCGTGGACCCGCTCACCCGTCGCGTCGCGGCGCTCGCTCCGTCGGGCTTCTTCCGGGTCTCGCGCTAGGACCTGGAGGTGGCACCAGGCACTCGGCGCTACTCGAGCTCGAGCGCGAAGCGGGGGAGACGCTTTCGGACCCGCGCGTTGAAAACCTCCTCGTACTCCTCGGCCGCGTCTGCGTCGAGCGTGGCCGCGAAGGCGTCCCGGTAGTCCGTGAGCGCCTCGCGGGCCGAGTCGACCAGGTCGACGTAGTCGCCGTAGCGCTCCTCGGCCTCGTCCCGCGGGGCCTGGTCGTACGCACGGAGCGCGGCCTCGCAGTCCCGGATCAGGCCCGCATACTCCTCCTGGAAGAGCTCGAGCTGGCGCTCGACGAGCTCGACGAACCGACCGGCCACCGGGAGTAGGCTACTGCGCGCCCTGCGCCTGCTCGTCCGCACCTGGAATCTGTACCACGGGAGGACGCATCCGCCTTCGGATCGCCTCCACCTGGAGCAGATGGTGCGGCTCGTGACGGCCGACGCACCGGACGTCGTCGCGCTCCAGGAGGTGCCGCTGTGGGCGGTGCGGAAGCTGAGGGAGTGGAGCGGCATGGCTTCCGCCTGGGCGATGACCATGCCGGCCGCGCTCGGTCCGCTCGCCCGCCCCTTCACCGACCTCGACCCGCAGCGCTTTCGCTCGAGCTTCACGGGCCAGGCGAACGCCCTCCTCGTGAACCCGCACTTCGAGGAGGGGGAGCACCGCCGCGTGGTCCTCAACCCCGGCCTCTCGTGGCAGGAGTGGCTCCTGCGGGGCGGCCAGCGTCGGGTCTGCCACGCGTTGGTGGTAGAGGCGCGCGGCTCTCGGGTCGTGCTCGCGAACCTGCACGCGTCGAACAGCCCCGACCGCAGGCTCGTGAGCGACGAGATCGCAGTGGCAGCCGCCTTCCTCGCGGGCGCGGAGCGTTGCGTCCTCTGCGGAGACTTCAACGTCCCGCGCCTCACGGCCCCGGGGTTCACCGAGCCGATCGAGGGTATCGACCAGATCCTCCTGCGGGGCCTCGAGCTGGAGCGTGGGCCCGAGCCCTGGCCGGAGGGGCGCCGGCGGGTGCAAGGGGTCCTCCTCTCGGACCATGCGCCCGTGGAGGCGGTGGCGGCATGGACCTAGCGGCCGTCAGGGCGGAGCTGCCCGTGCTCGAACGGCTCGCGTACCTGAACGCGGGCACGATGGGCCCGCTGCCGCGCCGCTCGGCCGAGGCGACCGTCGCGTGGACGCGGCGCCTGCTCGAGGAGGGGCGGTCGAGCAGGGCGCTCTTCGAGGAGCTGCTCGCCATGAGGGAGCGTCTCCGAGAGGAGATCGCCCGCCTGCTCGGGACGGAGGCGGACGCGATCGCGCTCACCACCGCGACGACGGACGGCTGCAACATCGTCCTCACCGGGCTCGGCCTCGGCCCGGGGGACGAGGTGGTGACGACCGACTCGGAGCATCCCGGCCTCTTCGGCGGCCTCGTCGCGTCGGGAGCGACGTTGCGCATCGCGGAGGTGCGCGACCGGCCCGCCGCCGAGGCCCTCCCGGCGCTCGAGGCGCAGATCACCGAGCGGACCCGGCTGATCGCGGTGTCGCACGTCTCCTGGCTCTCGGGCGCCGTTCTCCCGCTCGCGGAGCTCGCCGGCCGCGGCATCCCTGTCCTCGTGGACGGCGCGCAGGCGGCGGGCACGATCCCCGTCGACGTCGCCGAGCTGGGCTGCGACTTCTACACCGTCTCGGCACAGAAGTGGCTCCTCGGCCCCGAGGCGACGGGCGCCCTCTACGTCAGTCCGAAGCGGGTGGAGGAGCTGCGCATGACCTTCTCCTCCTACCTGTCGTGGCGGCACCCCGACTACGAGCCGCGGGAGGGCGCCGCACGCTTCGACCCGGGCTGGATCCCCGCCGGCTCGGTGGGAGGCCTCCTCGAGTCGCTCGCCTTCGCGCAAGAGCTCGGCGCCGAGCGCTTCAGTCGGGCCCGCACGATGGCCGAGCGCTGCCGCGACCTCGTCGGCGAGCGCGCCGAGCTCGTCACCGATCCCGGGCAGGCGACGCTCGTCAGCTGGAAGGCGGCTGATCCCGAGGAGCAGAGGCGGCGGCTCGCCGAGGCCGGCGTGACGGTGCGCGACCTCCCCGGCACGGGCTGGGTGCGCGCCTCCTGCGGCTTCTGGACGAGCGAGGAGGACCTCGAGCGCCTCGCGCGCGGCATTTAGCGTCGGCGCGACCCTGTCGATAAGGACTTCGTGCCGCACGTCGTTCGGGGTCTG
>JBOHAJ010000283.1:0-3597 GCA_050697715.1 Gaiellaceae bacterium | reverse complement strand
GCTCCTGGACGATGGGCGCCTGCGTCTGCGCGTCAACGAGATCGACGGCGGCCGCGCGCTCACGACCGTGCTCGTCGGGGGCGCATTGGAGTCGCACAAGGGCGTCAACCTTCCCGGCGTCACGATTCCCGTCCCGTCGCTGACGGAGAAGGATCTGCGCGACCTCGAGTTCGCGCTCGGGCTCGGCGTCGACTACTTCGCGCTCTCGTTCGTCCGCTCGGCGGACGACTGCCGACAGCTCCGCGAGCGCCTCCTCGCCCACGGAGCGACGGCGCTCATCATCGCCAAGATCGAGAAGGCGGAGGCGCTCGAGGATCTCGACGCGATCGTGAGCGCCTCCGACGCGGTGATGGTCGCCCGGGGGGATCTCGGCGTCGAGATCGGCCCTGCCGCCGTGCCGCTCGTCCAGAAGCGGATCATCCTCTGCGCGCTCGAGCACGGGAAGCCCGCCATCACGGCGACCCAGATGCTCGAGACCATGATTCACCAGCCGGAGCCCACCCGGGCCGAAGCGAGCGACGTCGCCAACGCGATCCTGGACGGCACGTCCGCGGTCATGCTCTCCGGCGAGACGGCCGTGGGCCGTTACCCGGTCGAGAGCGTCGCGTACATGGATCGAATCGCGCGGGCCGTCGAGCCCAGCCTGGCCTACCGTCACGAGCTCGCGCAGGCGGCCGACGAGCCCTTCCCGACGGTCGGCGAGGCGATGTCGAACGCGGCCTGCGACATCGCCGAGGTCCTGGGTGCCGCAGCCATCCTCGTCCCGACCTACAGCGGCCGCACCGCGTCGGCTGTGGCCCGACACCGCCCTCGCAGGCCGATCGTTGCAGTCACGCACCGGCGTCACGCCGTCCAGCAGCTCGCCCTCGAGTGGGGCGTCGTCCCCGCGGAGATCGAGGAGTGCCGCGACGTGGAGCACCTCTGGGCGCGCACCCTCGACGCCGCCCGCGCCACGGGGATCGTCGAGCCGGGAGACCGCGTCGTCATCACCGCGGGCACGGCGGTCAACGCCCCGGGCACGACGAACGTCATCAAGGTCGAGACCGCTTAGGTGCTCTGACGAGATGAATTGACCCGTGCCCGAGTGGGCCTCGGCCCGAGGAGGCGCTCACGCGCTGTCGGGAACGGCTCCGCTGATCTGGAAGCCTGCCTTGTCGTAGTCAGACCCAGCTCCGGGACTAGGATGGACGCCTCGGTACGTCCCATCTCCTTTCAGCCTTCTGTTCCCGACGTGAGGAGCCACGGCTACGAGTGATGAAACGATTGATGATGTTCCTCGTTGCCCTCGGTGTGTGTCTCTCTCGCCATGAGCGGCTGCGGAGCTGCCTCGACCGACGGCGACAACACGGTCGCAGCTGCGGGGAGCGAAACCGTCGAGTCGAGCTGGGAAGTAGCGGGCGGTACAGATCCGGAACTGGCGCTTCTGCTCGAGATCATCGCGAGGACCCAGCCACAGGGGTTGTCCGTCGCGACGATCGGGAGCATCCCCGAGGATGCCCCCACCCTGGACGCTGTTGTCGGCACGAAGTGGGTGACGCTCGAGTACTCCCCCATCAACGGTGAGGAGGCGTACATCGAGGCTTTCTGGAAGGGCGGGATGATCGCGACTGCCTTTCGCCGTGCCGCAGAAGAAAGGGGGTTGTCTCTCATCCGCGGCTATACGGTTCGGAGCCGATCTTCGGACGGTCAAGTCGCTCGGGAGCAGAAGCCCAGTATTACGGCGGACTTGTTCAGCTACGCGCCCGTCCAAGATACTGAGACGCTTCGGACACGGCTGAGTCAGGTGCAGACTCCGAGCTTGAAGCTCCTCTCGCTCGATTTCGTGGAGCCGGGCGGGACCGCGCCGATCATGACCCTGGAGACGAATGACGCCCGAGCCTCCTTCCGTGAGAACTCGCACCATGTGGGGTACTACCTGGGCGAGATCGGGCTCACCGAGGGCTACCTGGTTCGGGTCGTGGATTCGAGCGGCGCCCTCGTGTGGATGCAGGCCGGCGCGAGCCGAGCCGGCCACGGGTGGACCTGGGCTCACCCGGGTCTCCGAGGCGAGTACGGCTAATGCGGACGTGCGGCCAGGCCCGGTAGTGAACTCGGTCACTGCCTGTCTGTGCCCGCTGGAGGCTTCTCTCATGACGGAGCCTGCCTCGCCACGGAAGCCTGAATAACACCGGCACGCAAGGGGGCAAGCCCCGATAGGAGGCAGGAGCGCCCGCGAGATCCCTCTCGAGGCCGGACTTGCCGAACGGACCACTGGTGCTAGGCCCGGTGCCGGGGCTGGACTCGTCTCGCCCGCGCTTCTCGCGGTGAACGACAAACCTCTCGAGCCTCCGCACTGCGCCTCCGACAGCGAGTGCCGTCCGACGGGGCTGGTACAAAGGAGGAGGCGGCCGCTGGCGGTCGAAGTTGGCACGCCCATGGCTCGGGGTCGCCGCCGCCGTCCTTCGCGCTCCGCGCTTGCGCTTCGCTGGCTCGGTGCCGCCGTGCTGATTGCAATCGCCGTCGCCTACGTTCAGCCGATCCGGGCCTATCGGGAGGCGAAGGCGGACGTCGCCGAGCGGCAAGCCCGGGTCGTGCGCCTGGAGCGGGCGGCGGTCGCGCTCGAGCAACACCTCGCGCGCGCAGGCACGAGCACGTTCGTCGAGCAGGAGGCGCGGTGGCTCGGGCTCGTCCGCCCCGGCGAGCGTCTTTTCATCGTCACGGGCATCGACGAGTGGCGGAAGCGTGACGCACGCAGGGCGGTCGGAGGAGCCCGGTTACGATGATCGGGTGGACGACGGGCGAGTGGTCTCGTGGCAGCTGGGCCGGCCGGCCCAGCCGTTTCGCCGGGTCGCGGTTCGCTGTGCGTACGGCTATCCGGCCGTCACGGAGCAGGCGCCCTTCGGGCCCGAGGGCGAGCCGTTTCCGACCACCTACTACCTGACCTGCCCGTGGCTCGTCAGCGCGCTCGCCCGCATCGAGGCGGCGGGCGGCGTCGAGCGCTGGTCGCGGACGGCGACCGAAGATCGGGAGCTGGCTGCGAGCCTAGCCCGCGCCGACCGCGAGCAGCGGGAGCTGCGGCCTGAGCTCCCCGTGGGGATCGCAGGGTCGCGGCGCCCCGAGGCGCTCAAATGCCTGCACGCCCATGCCGCCTTCGCTCTCGCGCGGCCCGGCTACGAGCTCGGTGAGCGGATTCTCTCGGAGGTCCCGGAGCGCTGGTGCCCCGACGAGCGTTGCAAGAACGCCGAGGAGGGGAACGGCCGAACGTGATGCTCGAGAACGCCCGCTACCAGTGGGACGAGGGAAGGCGCCGGCTCGAATCCGAGGGCGAGGACACGGCCCGCTCGCGCCACCTCTTCCTCCTCGTCGAGGCCGTCGTGGACGAGCTCCGCCGCCGCGTCGGCCAGACATTCACGCTCGCGGACCTGGCGGCCGCATACCAGGGCTCGGAGGACTGGGTGCGGCAGGTGGTGGCCGACGCCACGCCCGCGAAGGCTCGCGCCGGCGTGCGCGACGCGGCCCTCGTGGGGGACGCCGCCTTCGCCGCCTACGCCCGCGGCGCCCTCGACTACCGCCCGTGACGCTGCCGAAGCGGAGAACCGTGGGAGGGCGCCGTGCGCG
>JBOHAJ010000282.1:0-10978 GCA_050697715.1 Gaiellaceae bacterium | reverse complement strand
CCCCTGCCCTGCTCGCCGCGCTCGTCGTCACGCAGGCCGTCGGCGGCGACCGCGAGCTCGTCCTCGACGCCCGCCTCGCCGGCCTCGGCGCGGCTGCCGTGGCGCTGCTCGCCCGCGCGCCGCTGCTCGTGGTCGTGATCGTGGCCGCGACCGCGACCGCGCTCACGCGCGCGCTGACTTGACACTCTGCGCGATTGGCTTAAGACTGCCCGCGCAAGCAAGGGAAAAGGGGAGTCATGCCGAGCCCGGGTCGGCGTGGCGCTGGCGGCCGGGTTGGGCCTGCATCGCTTCCCATCAACAGGAGGTGCACATGCGAAAGCTTCCTCGCGTACTCGCCCTCGCCACGGTGGCAGTCGGCCTGCTCGCGTTTCCGCTGGCCGCGGGAGCAGACCACGGGACGCGTCCGCACACGCCGAACATGCACGCGCTGGGGCACAGCCCGCATCCCGCCTCGTTCTTCGGCGCGGTGGCCGCGGAGCGGAACATCAACTCCGATATCGCCTTTTGGGGCAACCTGATCTTCAACGGAAACTACGACGGGTTCCGGATCATCAAGAACGATCCGGGCAACCCGAAGGAGATCGTCTGGCAGCACTGCAACGGCGACCAGGGCGACATCTCCGTCTGGGGGGACATCCTGATCCGGTCGTGGAACTCGCCGGCTCCCGCGGGGAGGTTCTGCGACGGGCAGCCCGTCCCAGTTGGGTTCGAGGGGTTCCACATCTTCGACATCTCGAACCTCCAGGATCCGGAGCTGATCGGTTCGCTGCCGGTCCCATGCGGCTCCCACACGTCGACGCTGATCCCGGACCTCGCGGACAACCGGGTGCTCGTCTACAACCAGACGTCGGGTGGACCGTGCCCCTTCATCACCATCGTGCAGGTCCCGCTCGACGACCCGGGTAGTGCGAGCATCCTCCGAACGGAGCCGCTGATGGAGGCCGACGCCTGCCACGACGCGGGCGTGATCCTGGGCGACGTGAACATGGCGGTCTGCGCCAGCCACGCCCACGCCAACGTCTTCGACATCGGTCCGAACCAGTGGCCGGGCGGCAGCCCGGAGGACCCGAGCTTCCTCTACCACATCGAGGAGGCCGGAGTCGGGGTCGGAGGCAACTGGCACTCGGCCGGCTTTACCTGGGACGGCGAGGTCATCATCCTCGGCTGGGAGCCCGGCGGCGGAGCCGCGCCCGAGTGCGAGGCGACCGACCCGCCCGTGAAGAAGAGCGCCTTCTTCTACGACTCCGAGACCGGAGAGAAGCTCGGCCAGTGGACGCTGCCACGCCCGCAGTCCTCGACCGAGAACTGCACGATTCACAACTACAACGTCGTGCCGCTACAGAGCGGCCGGTACGTGCTGACCGTGGGGAACTACCAGGCGGGAACGTGGGTCGCCGAATTCACGGATCCGGCGAACCCCCGGACCGTCGCCTGGTCGGATCCGCCGCCGCTCGGACAGGTGACCACCCCAGGCGGCGTGCTCGTGAACGAGCTCGGTGGAGCCTGGTCCTCGTACTGGTACAACAACTTCATCTACGAGTCGGAGATCACGAAGGGCCTGCACGTCTTCCGGCTCAGCGACGCGACGACTGCGGGCGCCGTGAGGCTCGGCCACCTCAACCCGCAGACCCAGGAGTTCACGATCCACTAGCGACCCGCTCCTTCGACGCGACGAGAGGGCGGCTTCGGCCGTCCTCTCGTTTGCGCACGTCGAAAACGCGAGGCTACTCGCCCTCTACTTCCCCCTCCGCGACGGCGACCCCCGCCCGCGCGAAGGTGCGGCGAAGCCCCTCCACCAGCTCCTGCTTCTCGCGCTCCGAGAGGCGCGCGTCCCAGTGGGCGAGCGTGTAGTTCCGCGGGGGCATCGACCCGTCGAGGACGACCTCGAAGATGTCCTCGACTTCGGCCTCTTCCCCCTCGTGGACCCTCGGCCAGAGCGAGAAGTTGAGCGCCTCACGCCCGCGATGGACGTCGTCGGTGACGAGCCAGGAAAGCCGGAGCGACGTACGAGTACCACGGCCAGTCCGTCCGGTTGCTGTGGCAGTCGTAGCAGGAGGCGACGACGAGCTCGCGGGTGCGGGCGCTGTCCCAGGAAGGCTCCGTGTGCCGCTTCGGGTTCGAGTGATCGCGCCCGTAGGGCAGGAGCTGGAGGACCGTGAACACGGCCAGGAAGGCGGCGAGGCTCCACATCGCCGCAAGCCGCACGACTCGCCACCGCCCGGCACGCTTGTCGCCGGACTGACTGCCGTCGTCTTCAGGCGGGACGTTTTCCATCAGTTCTTCAATGGTCGACCCGCGCCGGGACGACGTCAACGCCCTCGGAGCTAACTCGTGCGGCTCGGCCGCGTCGAAAAGGGTGGCAGGCAGGGCAGGCAGCCCCAATGTCCTCGCTCGACGAGAGCGAGCCTCTACGCCCGAGAGGAGAGGGCGGTCTCGGTCGCCCTCTCCTCCTCTTCCCGGTCAGCAACGGGCCCCGAAGCGGGTACCTTCGAACGCGCGATGCGTCGATGGGCCGACTTCGAGGAGGCTGCGCCGGAGCTCGCTGCGCTCGGGCGGGAGCGGATCGAGCAATTCGGCTTCGTGTTCGTCGGGACGATTCGCAAGGACGGCGGCCCGCGCGTCAATCCCGTCGAGGCCCACGTCGTCGAGGGACACCTGGCGCTGTGCATGATTCGCGGATCGCTGAAGGCGCTCGACCTTCTGCGCGATCCGCGCGCGTTCCTCCACACGCCCGTGCTGGACCGCGAGCTCGGCCGGCCGGGGGAATTCAAGCTGCGCGCGCGTGCGGTCGAGATGGGAGACCCCGCCCTGCGGGAGGCGATCGCGGACACGCTCGAGCGGAAGAGCGGCTGGCGCCCGCCGGACGACTGGCGCTTCTTCACGCTCGACGTGGAGAGCGCGGCGTTCCATCGCTACGACGAGGAGGCCGACCTCCACCACGTGCTGCGCTGGACGCCGGAGCGAGGAGTGGAGGCTTCGCAGCGACGGTTCGACTAGGTGACGCGGGCGCGAGGAGCCAGCGGGAGCCGGCCGGACGGCGAACTACTCAGAAGCTCACTTACGGAAGCTCACTTCGTCCATGAGCCCGTCGTACCAGTCGCCACCGCTCGACTTGGCGCCGATCGTCAGCACTGCTTTGTTACTGATCGCGCCTATGGAAACCGACTTCTGGTAGCTCACGCCGTCCACGATCAGGGTGATGCTGCTCGCCTTCTTCGAGCAGGTGATCGTGTGCCAGGCGCCGTCTGCGAGGTTGGGGCCTGCCGTCTTGGTCCTGCTTGCCTTCGAGCCCTTGTAGTGACACATCGCCTTGCCCGTGGGGAGGATCTCCCCCTTGTAGTGGCCTCCCTTGGTGGACGAGAGCCCCTTCCGCAAGAGGTCGTAGTCGTCCGCCGGAAGCTTCGAGAACTTCACCCGGACGGTGAAGCTGAAGTCGGCCGAGCCGGGGTTGAAGGTGGCGCTCGACGGGACCTTCACGATCGAGCTCGACCCGTTGAAGCCGTAGGCGCGCTTCAGAAAGCCGTTCTGATCCACCGCCACGTTCTTGAGCGTTCCGTCGCTCGACCCAACGCTGTCGACCATCGTCGAGCCGGAGGTCTCATCCATGTGCCAAAGAGCCACGGTCGCAGCAGACGCAGCCTGGGCCAGAAGGGCCACAGCCAGAGCGGCGAGAGCAGCAGCGACGAATCTCATGCCTCGGAGAAGCGTTCAGTGTGCCACTTAGGCAGCGAGATTCCTAGTCCTCAAACAGAGAGACCTCATACGTGCCTCGCCCTCGCAGCTGAGCTCGTGGCGCTGATCTTCCGCTCAGCACGCGCGTCGCATAGGCTCATTCGGCGGTGCCATGACGAACATCGCCTCCGACGACCGGATTGCCGCGCTGACCCGAGACCTGTCCGTCCTCCGCGGTCGGCAGGAGGCGGTGGCGGAAGTCCTGCGAACGCTGAGCGGCTCGGGCCTCAGGCTCCAGCCGATCCTCGACCAGATCGTCGAGACGGCTGCCCGGCTCTGCAGAGCGGACTCCGGCTTCCTCTACCTTCTCGATAGCGATCTCTATCGCATGCGTGCGAGCTTCGGGCAGCCGCCGGAGGTCGTCGAGTACGAGCGCCGGCACCCCGACAAGGTTGGACCTCACAGCTGCACGGGTCGGGTCGCGATGACCAGAAGGCCGGTGCATATCCCAGACGTCCACGCCGACCCGGACTACTCCTATCCCGGCGTCGAGATCGGCGGGTACCGGACCTTGCTCGGGCTCCCCGTTCTTTTCGACGAGGATCTCCTCGGCGTAATCGGGCTCGCGCGGAGCGAGGTCCGGCCCTTCGAAGTCGAGGAGATCGAGCTCATGGCGACATTTGCAGATCAGAGCGCCATCGCAATCGCCAACGCGAAGCTGTTCGAGACCGTCGAGCGGCAGAAGACCGAACTCGCCCGGTTTCTCTCGCCGGAAGTAGCGGCGCTCATCTCGAGCGAGGAGGGCAAGCAGCTCCTCGCCGGTCACCGTGCGTACATCACCGTCGTCTACTTCGACCTCCGCGGGTTCACGGCCTTCGCCGAGACGGCCGAGCCCGAGGAGCTCATCGATGTCGTCCACCAGTACCACGCGGCGGCGGGCGAGCTCGTCAGGACCCACGGAGGCACGCTCGAACACTTCGCGGGCGATGGGCTCATGGTGTTCTTCAACGACCCGGTACCCATGCCCGAGCCCGAGCTCCAGGCGGCCAGGCTGGCGATCGCCATGCGCGAGCGGATCGGGGAGCTCTCGAGCGGTTGGCGGAAGCGCGGGTATGAGCTTGGCCTCGGCGGCGGTATCGCAGTCGGACATGCCACGCTCGGCCGGATCGGGTTCGAAGGGCGGTACGACTACGGAGCGCTCGGCAGCGTGACCAACCTCGCCGCGCGCTTGAGCGACGAGGCGGCATCCGGGCGTGTCCTCCTGAGCCAGCGCGCCTACGCCGCGCTCGAGGGGCGGGTCGAGGTAGAGCAGGTCGCCGAGCTACAGGTGAAGGGCTTCGCCCGACCGGTTGAGGCCTACGAGCTTCTGCGCGTCCTGGATCTCTCGTAGTGTGGCCTAGCCGGCCGCGGCTACGAGCCGGTAGCCCACGCCCCAGACATTGAGCACGTAGGCCGCGTCGCCGTTCTGGTTG
Source organism: Gaiellaceae bacterium (assembly GCA_050697715.1). Classification (GTDB taxonomy): domain Bacteria; phylum Actinomycetota; class Thermoleophilia; order Gaiellales; family Gaiellaceae; genus DASQWP01. Next base: position 5,834 of record JBOHAJ010000282.1, on the reverse strand, counting down.
AGCTTGCGCCGCAGGCGGCTCGCGTGCGAGTCCAGCGTGCGCGTCCGCCCCAGCGAGCGGAAACCCCAGACGTCGCGGAGCAGGTCTTCCTTCCGGAACACTCGCTCCGGATCCTCCGCGAGCGCGACGAGCAGCTCGTACTCCTTCGCCGACAGCTGGACGGAATGGCCCCCGACTCGGACGACGCGAGAGGCGAGGTCGATCTCGAGGTCACGCACGCTCAGGCGCTCGTGCCGAGGACCAGCGACCCGGCGGAGGACGGCGCGCATGCGCGCGAGCAGCTCCTCGTAGACAAAGGGCTTGACGACGTAGTCGTCCGCGCCGCGGGCGAAGCCGCGCACTCGGTCGACCGGGTCGCCGCGCGAGCTGACCATGATCACCGGCACGTCGCGGTTCCACACCCGACCCGGCTCGCCCTCGCGGAGGCGGCTGCAGAGCTCGAACCCCGAGCCGTCCGGCAGCACGGCGTCGAGGAGCACGATGTCGAGCTCCGCCCGCTCGACGACCTCGAGGGCCTGGCGCGCCCGCTCGGCTGCGAAGACCTCGAAGCCGTCGTCCGTGAGCTGCTGCTCGAGGAACTCCCGCGTGAGCGCCTCGTGCTCCACCACCAGCACCACCTCCCCTGGCATGCCGCCGACGCTAGCACCGCCCTCTTGGGCCGCCTAGATGTCCTTTCGAGCGAAACCGTGACGAGCGGTTGACAGGGGAGCACACAGCCGTCCGCGCCGGCCGTGGCTGTTGCCGTCAGACGCGCTCGATGGCGTCGCAGATCAGTACGGCTCGCCGCAATCGAGGCCGTTGCGGTTGCGCACCAGGCCGCGGTCTCGAGTCTTGCTGACGAGTATTCCCAGGGCTGCTTGCGCGTCGCCGGAACGGCCGTCCTCCATGGCGAACTCGAATCCGAGGCTGAGCTCGAACCTCTTCGTCTTCGACCCCCACAAACGTGGAACGACCCACGCCGTCCTCTGTCCCCTGATCTCGAAGCTTCGACGTGCCGGCCGGTCTTCACAGCCGCGCGCATAGACAAAGACAGCGCCGCTGGCGGAGGTGGTCTTACGAAGGAAGATCACGATCCGCTCGCCCGGACGAACGACCGACAACCAGCGAGGCTCGGGATCATCGGCGAAATCCGCACACAGCGTTACTCCTGTCCCATCGTCGTCGGGGGGCACGGAGACACAGAACGTCCCCCAGACTCCCCGCTGCCACGGAGACTCGCTGCGAAGGTTGACCACCGGGGGCCTTTGCGGAATGTCTCCCTCGACCAGGGAGGCGTGCGCCGTTCCCGGCTTCACGACCGACGCGCCACCCGCAAGAGCAAAGGCGACGGCCACCATGGCGACAAGCGACTGCTTGAAAGCCACGTTGCCAGAATCCTACGCCTGAATGCGCCCTTGTTCAGCAGCCTCGATTCTGGGATCATCGACCCGTGCGGCGCTTCCGGGACATCGCCTTCGCCCTGCTCGCCTTCACCCTGCTCGTCGGTGCCAGCGCGTCGGCTGCGCCCGCTCCCTCGTTCGGCGCGCCGGTTCGCCTCGGCTTCGAGGCGGGTGACGACTGGGAGCCTTCGATCGCCGTCGACCGCTTCGGGCACGTCTACGCGTTCTGGAACCACTACGGCCCCGATCCGGGCTGCCCGCAGTGCCCGAGTCCGCACATGGAGCTCCAGGTCTCGTCCGACGGCGGGAGCACGTGGGGAAGCCCTCGGGCGCTCGCCCCCGACGCGGGCGCCGAGCAGCACGACCCACAAATCGTCGTCGATCCCGTCGACGGCAGAACCGTCTACGCGGGATTCATGATCGGCTCGAAGTCGAGCATGTACGTGGCGAAGTCGACCGACTTCGGTGCGACCTGGACGCGGATGCTCGTCGAGCCGCTCGAGCGCGGGACGGACAAGGACATCCTCGCCGTCCGCGGGCAGGACGTCTACCTCGTCTACAACGCCGTCATGAAGATCTACGCGTCCGTCTCGCACGACGGAGGTAGGACGTGGGAAACGCACAACATGCTCCACAACACGAACTCGACCTTCGGCTGGTCGCTCCCGGCCGGCGGGGCGATCGACTCGAAGGGCAACGCCTACTTCGGGTGGGCCGGCTACCTCCAGAACGGGAAGCCGTCCGGGCCGGTGAACCTCTTCGTCACGAAGTCGTCCGACGGTGGGAAGACGTGGACCACGTCCCGCATCGACGTCTCGGGCGCCCCGCCTCCCTGCAGCTGCGGCGGCTGGGCGTACTGGGGGGCGCAACTCACCGTCGCCGTCGACGCCCGCGACCGCGTCTACGTCCTCTACAACGCGAGCAACACGAAGAACGGCAAGAACCGGATGTGGTTCCGGCGCTCTATCGACGGAGGCGCGACATGGTCGCTGCGACAGGACGTCTCGCTCGCGCCGGCGGGCGCGAACAACCTCTTCCCGGCGCTCGTCGCGCGGGGCAACGGGGACGTCCGCATCGCCTGGCAGGACGACCGGAACGGCTTCGACTCAGGCGGTGACGACGCCGCGGCCCGCTGGAACACCTACTACCGCTCGTCCACGGACAGCGGCGGCAACTGGTCGGCGGAGGCGACGCTCTCCGCATTCGCGTCCGGCTACTCGTACAAGTTCGCAGACGGCTACCTCGAGCCGTACGGCGACTACTTCGAGCTCGACGTGGACAGCAGCGGCAAGACGCACGCCCTCTGGGGCGAAGGGCCGAGCTACGCCGGCCCCGGCAACGTCTGGTACGCGCGCAGCCGCTAGAGCGGGGACCTCACCGCGCCTGTCGCCCGTAGGAGGGGCAGTGCGCCGCCTTCTCGTCCTCTCCCTGCTCTCCCTATTCGTCTTGCCACCGCAGGCCGCGGCCGGAGGCGGCTGGTGGAGCTTCATCCAACTCGACCGTTCGACGGTCGCGCCCGGACAACAGGTGAATGCCCGTGACGAGGTCTGGTTCAAATCCGCCGCGGCAGCCGACGCCGCACGCGACACCGAGTTCTACGTGTACGTCCTCCACGGGCTCGATTACTCGATGGTGGAGAGGGCGATGCGCAAGGCGTCGCCCGGGGACTGGTGGTCGCTCGGCGGCGCGAGTGCGGTGAGAGCCGGTCGCGTCGTCGTCAGCGGCTCCGCGGGCTCCAATCTGGCGCGGGCACGCGCGACGTTCGAGGTACCCCCGTTGCCCCCGGGCCGCTACAGCGTGATGCTTTGCAACGCCGGCTGCACTCATCCGTTGGGCGACGTCGTGCCGACGCAGGACTTCACGATCGCCGCGGATCGGATCGCCGCAGCGACGGCGGCCGGTCTCAAGGGCCTCCGCTCGCGAACGGCGCATGGCATCGCCGCGCTGCGAGGGGAGGCACGCAGGGCGCGCGCTGTCGATACGAGCACCCGCTTCGAGCTGGAGCAGGTTCGCGCGGAGCTGAAGACCCTCCAGGAGCGGACGCTCGCGCTCGGGCGACAGGTCCGCCGCCCGCTTGCCGCGCAGGAGACCTCCCCCTGGGCCTACGCGGGCTGGCTGATCGCCGGAGTGCTCCTCGGAGCCACCGCACTGATCCTCCTCCGCAAACGGACGACGACGCCTCCGCCCATCCTCGCCGTCAGAGGCGGCGCGCCGCCCGCTCGAGGCGCCAGCGCGCCTGCGCGTAGTCGACGCCGCGCCGCCAGGCGCGCATGATCGTCCGTCGCTTCCACCAGAGCCGGATGCCCATGCCCTCCTCTACGCCGGGAGGACGCGCGTTCCTGCTGGGCTAGTGCCCCTTCCAGTAATGCTGCCCCGCTTCTGGGTCGCGAGCACCAAGCCAGAGGCCGCACTCGCCCGCAGGCAAGGCTGGGTAGCCTTGACAAGGGCGAGGGTGAACTCTGGCGCCGCGTGATCGCGGGCCAGAAGCAGGCGTGTATTGCTGGGAGGGGCACTAGATGCGGCCGGAGCGGACGACTCCCCAGACGAGCCAGGCGCCCAGGAGGCCGGAGAGGCTGAAGCCGAGGACGGAGAGGAAGTGGAGGCCCCAGACCTGGGGGCCTTCCTCGGCGAAGATGCCGATCAGGCTCGAGCCGATCACGCCGGTGCCCGCGATGATGGCGATCACGAGCCGGTTGAAGACGAGGTCCAAGCGGTGGCTGAGCGAGTCCAGGCCCTCGTGCCTGAAGCCCACTTCGATCTGGCCGTCGCGCACCTGCTCGAGCGTGTCGTGGAGCTGGTGCGGGAGCTCGATCATCATCTTCGCGTAGGTGCGCGCCTCGGCCTGCCCGCGCGCCAGGACGCGCTGCGGGGTGAAACGCTCGATCATCAGCTCGCGGGCGTACGGCTTCGCCACCTCGAAGACGTTGAAGCCCGGGTAGAGCTCCATCCCGACGGAGCCGAGCGTCGCGATGGCGCGGTCGAGGACGACGAAGCGCGTCGGCAGCTTGAGGTGCATGCGGTAGATGAGCGCGAACGCCTCGCGAATCACCTGGATGGGGTCGATCTCGGAGAGACGCGCGCCGTAGTAGCGGTAGAAGATGTCCCGGAGCTCGTGGACGAACTCCTCCTCCTTCTCCTTGGGGAAGCGGACGCCGAGCGAGGCCAGGCGGCGCGGGAGCGCCTCGATGTTCTGGTTGACCGCGTCGATGAAGAGCCCGGTCAGCTTCGAGGTATCGTCGGTGGCAAGCTGCCCCGCCATGCCGAAGTCGATGAGCCCGATCTGGCCTGACGCCTCGAGCACCATCACGTTCGAGGGGTGCGGGTCGCCGTGGAAGAAGCCGTGGCGGAAGATCATCGTCATCCATGCCTCGGCGACGAGGTAGGCGATGCGGCGACGCTCGTCCAGCGTGTACGCGGAAAGGTCGAGATCGCGTAGGTGGACGCCCTCGAGGAACTCGAGCGTCAGCACCCGCGGGCTCGAGTAGGCCCAGTAGACGCGCGGCACCTTCACGTGCGGATGCCCGGTGAAGTTGCGGTGGAACTGCTCGGCGTTGCGCGCCTCCAGGCGGTAGTCCAGCTCCTGGCGGATGGCCCGCGCGAACTCGTCCACGACCTCGACCGTGTCGATGAACTCGAGCGCCCGCACCCGCTCGCGTATCAGGCGGGCGAGTTGGTACATGAGCTCGAGGTCGGCCTCGATCTGGCGCGGCGCTGCGGGCCGCTGCACCTTCACGGCCACGCGCTTTCCGTTCGGGAGCACGGCGCGATGTACCTGACCGATGGAGGCGGCCGCGACGGGCGCCTCCTCGAACTCGAGGAAGAGCTGCTCGAGGGTGAGCCCGAGCTCCTGCTCGATCACCGCCCGCGCCTCCGCGGACGGGAAGGGGCTGACGGCGTCCTGGAGCGCTTTCAGCTCGAAGACGATGTCCGGTGGCACGACGTCGGGGCGCGTCGAGAGGAGCTGGCCGAACTTGACGAATGTCGGGCCGAGCTCGTCGAGCATCTCCCGCAGGCGCTGGCCGCGCGGCGAGCCCTCCATCGCCGGGTCGACCTCGAACTGGCGCCTCGTGCGCGCCGCCCAGGGCCGATGGGTCTGGAAGAAGTAGCCGAAGCCGTGCTTCGCGGCCACCTGCGCGATCTCCGAGACGCGCCCGAGCTGGCGGACGGCGGGGCGGCTGCTCATGGGCCAGCCTCTGGCCTCTGAGCGTTGTGAGCGACGCTCATGGTTCCTTCTCGACGAGCCGCAGCCGGTGCTCGAGCTGCGCAAGGCGGAGCTCGAGCTCGTCGTAGTCCCGGCGCGTCACGAGACCCAGCTCTCGGAAGAGCCCGGAGAGGGTCGAGCTCGCCCGCTCGCCCATGCGCGTCGCCTCGCCGCGCCAGCGGCCGACGACCTCGTCCACGAGCTCGCGCGCCTCGTCCCTCGTCAGCTTGCCGCGTCCCGAGAGCTCGTCGACC
>JBOHAJ010000281.1:0-4794 GCA_050697715.1 Gaiellaceae bacterium | reverse complement strand
TGATCGTCGCGGCCGCACCAACGGCGATCACCGTCCTCCCTCCCACGCCAGTCTGCTCCCCGCCCGACCAACCAAAGGAGCCGGAGACCGTCAACGTCCCCGCACCACCAAGAACGCCGCCACCGGAGAGGGTGAAGATCGCGGCGTTCGAGGCGTTGGCCGCGTCGGTGAGCGAGAGCGAGCCGCCGGAGAGCGTCAGACCCCCATCGATCTGCACGCTGAGAACGGCATCGTCGTCCGAGTCGTGCACGACCTCGGTGAACGAGCTGCCGATACAGACGTGATCGGTCGTGGCTGGGAGCGTGTCGGTACTCCAGTTCGCATCGTTTCTCCAGAGGTTGTCGCCTCCGCCGCCGTCCCAGCTGATCGTGCAGGCGGGTTGGGCGACGGCAGGCGTTTCGGCTCGCTGCCGGTGGTGTGGGGCGGGATTCGCGACCGCCACCGTGATGCCGGGCAGCACCGCCGCGCTCGCCATGGCGGGAACCCCAAGAGCTACGAGGGCCGCCGCCACGATCGTCGCAGCCGACCGCCTGGCTACACCCTCGGCAGCGGTCCGGCATGTGTGCTTCAGTCGACAGGTCTGCGGCAACCTGCCCTCCTGGTACGGCCCGGCAAGCTGTTCTCCTTCGGCGTGGGTAGCGGTCGAATGTGTCCAGGCGTCCTTGACAACCCTCGCTTCGAGCTTCAAGAGCAGGAACCGAGGGGATTCCGGGTCCGCCCTGGGCAAGTCAGCCGGCGGGCCCTTTTTCCGGGCTGACCGAGAACGGTTCCCTCGGTCACCGAGATGACGGGCTGGCTAGGAGAGGAGAGCCGGCGAAGCGAGCTCAGCCTGGACCGCACGTGCCTCTTGTGCGGCGACCGTGTTCCCCTTCTGCTCGTACAGCTGCAGCGCCTCTGCCACGGCCGTGCACGCTTCGCTCGCGCGGCCGGCTAGACGCAGGACCTCGGCGAAATCCGTCAGCGCATGGCCGCGCATGTTGAGGAAATCGGTCGGCTCGGCGAGCTCGAGTGCCTTACGGGCGTGGGTCTCCCCCTCCTCCGACCGGCCGCGACGGGCAAGCACTTTCGCGCGGGCTGCAAGCCAGTAGACGTTCGCGGAACGATCTTCCTCGGGGGCCGCCTCCTCGCTGATCTCGGTGAAGCGGAAGGCTTCCTCGTGGCGCCCCTGCGCGTAGACCGCGTGAGCGAGCATGGCCGCGAGCGTCGAGAGGCCGCTCTTCTCGCCCATGGCGTCGAGAATCCCGTAACCCTCGCGAAGCCTGCGCTCGGCAGCCTCCGGGTCGCCCGCGAGCATCTCGACGATGCCCCAGATCTCGGAGGCCACCGCCGCGGCAACGCGGAGGCCGACGTCCTCGATGATGGCGCGATCTTGCTCCAGGAGCTCGCGGGCCTCGCCGAACCTCCCTTCCATCGCCACGAGCCCGGCGAGTGCCCGGTAGGCCGAGGCCTTGACGCGCTGTTGTCGCGGAGGTAGAGCGAGGAGCTCCTCGCAGCGCCGAATAGCGTCGGAGACGCGGGTTGGGCCGAAGAGCCCGGCGCCGAGGAGGAGGTTGAGGCTGTATGCCTCGGCGCGCTCGTCGCCCGCCCGCCCCGCGTACTCGCTCGCGCGGAGAAGGGCCTTTTCCGCCGCAGATGCGTTGCACTGGAGCCAGGGAAACCAGGCCCGCACGGACCACGCCTTGGCGAGCCCGCGCTCGTCCCCCACTCGCTCGAGCACCTCGATGGCGCGGTCCGTCGCCTCGAGCAGGGTCGGGGCCGCGAAGTCCGACTCGGTCTGCATCCGCAGGCGCAGGCGAACGACGAAGGCTCGTGCCTCCAGCGACTGCTCACCGGAGGCCTCGGCTCGCTCGATCGCCTCCCCGAGGACGTACTCGGCCTGCTTGAACTCCCCGCTCTCCCGGAGGGCATCACCGAGATCCACGAGCAAGTCGAGCCGCTCCGGGCTCTCGGCGGGAAGGAGCGAGACGGCGCGCGAGAGCAGATTGGCGGCCGCGGGCCCGTCTCCTCGGCCGTACGCCCGCTCCCCGACGACGGCGAGATGCTCCGCCGCTCGCTCCGCCAGCCCGCGCGCCCGCTCATCGACCGGGCCTAGCTCGGCGAGATGGAGGTAAGCCTGCTCGAAGTGGTACCCGACGATCTCCTCCTGCTCCCCTGGTCGAGGATCGCTCCCTTCCCCGAGCCAGGTTGCGAAGCGCTCGTGCAGGACGGCCCGAACCCGCTTGGGGATCGCGGCGTACGCGGCGTCGCGGATGAGGTTGTGACGGAAGCGAAAGCCTTCGCCGCGAGCCGAGGTCGAGGACTCCGGCCGGATGAAGTCCCTCCGGATCAGCTTTTCCAGGTCGCGCGTGAGGGAGGTCGCCTCCTCTCCGTCGTCGGCGAGTGCCGCAAGCGCGTCCTGAGAAAACTCCTTGCCGACGACGGCAGCTCGCTCGATGACGCTGCGCTCGTCCGGATCGAGGCGGTCGAGGCGGGCGGCGAGAAGGGCGTGGATCGTGGGAGGAAGGACGCGCTCGTCGGCGAGGCCGCCGCGCTCGGCGAGCATGGCGAGCATCTGCTCGAGGAACAGCGGGTTGCCCTCCGCCGCTTCCGCGACGCGCGCACGGGTGTCCGGAGCGAGGTCTCGGTCGCCGAGGACGTGGGCGATGAGCGCTTCCGACTCGGCGCCGGAGAGGGCCTCCAGGAGCATCGCCGTCGCGTTGACCTTCCCGCCTCCCCAGGAGGGGCGCTCCTCCAGGAGTTCGGGGCGCGCGAGGCAGAAGAGCAAGATCGGAGTCTCGCGCGAGAGGTCGACGACGGACTCGACGAGGTCGAGGAACGTTGACTCCGCCCAGTGGATGTCGTCGAAGACGAGCAGAAGCGGGAGATCCCGGGCGAGCGCCTGGAGCAGCTTGCGTATCGCCCAAAACGTCTCGTCGCTCGCCGCCTCCGCGTCGGGACGGCCGACGGCGGCCGCGACCCGGCTCGCGATGAGCTCCGCCTCCTCGTAGTCGGGGAGCAGCGCGGCGATCGCTTCGGGCGTCGTCGCCCCCGCCGCCTGACGCACCGTCTCCGCCAGCGGCCAGAACGTAATCCCCTTCCCGTAGGGCAGGCACCGGCCCTGCAGCACCGTCGCCTGACCTTCGACGAGCGCGCCGAACTCGGCCGCCAGACGCGACTTGCCGATCCCGGCGGGGCCGAGGAGCGTGAAGAGCGCCGGCGTCCGCTCGCTGCCGACGTGCTCAAAAGCCTGCCCGAGCTGCGCGAGCTCGCGCGCTCGTCCGACCATGGGCGTTTCCCGCCGGGCGATCAGGCTTGCGCCGGGAGCGACGTCGAAGAGGCGGAACGCCGACCCCGAGGGCTCGAACGACGCGATCCTGCGCAGGAGCTCGCGCGTCCCCTCACCGACGAGGATCTCGCCCTGGCGCGCGGCCTGCTTGAGCCGCGCCGCCGCGTCGATCGCCTCGCCTGCGACCGAAGCGCCTGCCACCACCTCGCCTGTCTCGACCCCGGCGCGCATGAGGAGGCGAACCCCCCACTCCTGCTCCATCTCCTCGTTCAGGTCCTGGAGCGCCCCTCTGAACTCGGCCGCCGCCCTGACGGCCCTCAGGGGGTCGTCCTCGTGCACGGCCGGAACGCCGAAGACGGCCATGAGGGTGCTCGCCGGCAGCTCTGTGACGCTCCCCCCGTGACCTTCCAGGACACCGGTTGCGGTCGCCAGAGCTTGCGTCGTCACGCGAAGCAGGGGCTCGGCGTCGAGCCGCCCGCCCTCGCTGGCCACGTCGAGGAACAGGACGGTGACCGTCTTTCGCACTTCACGCGGCGGCGAAGGCGTGGGCTCAGCCGCTGGGCGGAGCTCGGGCGGCTCAAGGGAGGGATCCTGTCTCAGGATCGCCGTCTCGAGCCGTTGCAGCGAGGGCGACGGCTCGATCCCCAGCTCCTCGACGAGGAGGCGCCGCGTGTTCTGGTAGAGCTCGAGCGCCTCCGCCTGCCGGCCGGCGCGGTAGAGCGCGAGCATCAGGTGCCCGCGCAGGCGCTCGCGCAGCGGGTGCTCGGCGACCAACGTCTCGAGCTCGCCGACCAGGTCGGCGCCCCTCCCGAGGGCGAGGTGCGCCTCGAAGCGATCCTCGAGGGCGGCCTGGTGCAGCTCCTCGAGCCGGTTGATCTCGGCCTGGGCGAAGGACTCGTAGACGAAATCGGCCAGAGGCGTCCCCTGCCGGAGCGAGAGCGCCTCCTCCAAGGTGGCGAGGGCTTCCTCTGGTCTGCCGTCCGCAAGGGCCTCCCTCGCCTGCTCGATCAGCCGCTCGCAGCGCACGGCATCGACTTGATCGGGCTCGACGCGAAGTAGATAACCCGGCGGTCGGGTGAGGAGGGCCTCCCGCCCGAGGAGCTTCCTGAGGTGGGAGACGTACACCTGGAGGGCGTTCGGAGCGGTGCTCGGCGGCGACCCGCTCCAGAGGTCGTCGATCAGCCGGTCGCTCGGGACGACCTCGTTGGCGTGCAGGAGAAGAAGGACGAGAAGCGCTCGCAGCTTCGCGCCCTCGAGCGGCACGAGGCGCTCGCCTACGCGCACCTCGAGGGACCCGAGGATCCGAAAGTCGAGCGGGGCCGGGGACGGCAGGGTTCGCCGAAGGTAGCACGATTTGAGGCTTTCCAAGGCCTCGGTAGAGGCGGGCGACTGGCTCGGCGGGTGTTTGTTCTTGGGTCAAGTGAGACACCGCGTGCTCGGGAGATGTGAGGCAGGTGTTCTCTGCTAGGGCCTCCTTTCTCGTCGCTTGCCGAGTTTCTGGAAGCGCTTGGTGCGGTCGGGGACGAGGA
>JBOHAJ010000280.1:0-2976 GCA_050697715.1 Gaiellaceae bacterium | reverse complement strand
CGCACGCGTCGCGCTGTCGCGGATCGGGGAGGCGCCCGCCGCGAGGGCGCTGCTCGCCCAGCCGGGTCTGTCGGAGGCGGCGGCGCCCCTGCTGGGCTTCTCCACCGCCGCGTCGGACTTCCTGGTCGCCCACCCGGAGGAGCTCGCGCTGTTCTCGGACCTCTCGCCCAGGTCTCGAGAGCGTCTGATGGAGGAGGCGGGGGCCGACGTCGCGGCCCACGGCGCCGAGTCGGGGCTGCGGCGTTTCCGTAGGCGGGCTCTGACGCGGGTGGCGGCTCGAGACCTGGCCGGGGCGGGCCTGGAGGAGGTTGTGGCGGAGGTTACGGCTGTCGCCGAGGTCTGCCTCGAGGCCGCGGTGAGAGAGGTCGGCGGCGGCCTCGCGGTGATCGGGATGGGGAAGCTCGGAGGCGCGGAGCTCAACTACGCGAGCGACGTCGACGTGATCTTCGTCCACGAGGACAGCGGCGCCGAGGCCCAGGGGGAGGCCTCGAAGCGCGCCGCCGCGGTGGTGCGACTGTTGTCGGAGCCGACGGCGGAGGGAGCGGCGCTACGAGTGGACGTCGACCTGCGGCCCGAAGGGCGGGCGGGCGCGCTGTCGCGATCGCTCGACGCGACGCTCGAGCACTACCGCTCGCACGCCGCCACCTGGGAGAAGCAGGCCTGGCTGAAGGCGCGGCCGGTGGCCGGCGCGATCGTTCTGGGGCGCAAGGTGCTCCGCGGCCTGGAGCCGCAGGTGTACCCGGAGAACCTCGACCCCTCGGCGATCGAGGACGTCCGGGCGATGAAGGCTCGGATCGAGGAGTACGTACGCGCACGGGGGAAGGAAGCCAGCGAGGTCAAGCGGGGCCGCGGAGGGATCCGCGACGTCGAGTTCGCGGTCCAGCTGTTGCAGCTGGTCCACGGCCGGCGGGACCGCGCGCTGCGCGAGCCCGGAACCCTCGCCGCGCTCGCCGCTCTCACCGATGGCGGTTACGTCGCCGGCGGCGACGCCGAGGCCCTGGCGGTCTCGTACCGCTTCCTCCGGGCCCTCGAGCACAGGCTGCAGCTTGCCCGGGAGCTGCAGACGCATGAGCTTCCCTCCGACGAGACCTCGCTGCGACGGCTCGCCCGGTCGATGGGGCTTCCGGACGCAGAAGCCCTCGGTCGCGTCTACGCGGAACACACGAACGTGGTGCGGGGGCTGCACGAGCGCCTGTTCTACCGGCCGCTGCTCGAGGCGTTCGCCGGGGGACCGACCCCGCTGCCCGGGCGTGACCGGGACGCCACCATCGAGCTGCTGGCCGGACTCGGTTTCGCGGCGCCGGCCGCGGCCTACGAGAGGTTCGAGAGCCTCGTGGGGTCACCGGACCGCATGGGGCGCGTCCTGGCCCACGTGTTCCCGGTGATCGCGCCCGCGGTGGCGCTGGCAGCCGACCCCGACGCCTCGCTCGTACGGTTCGGACGTGTCGTCGAGGCGCTGAGCGGCGACGACGGGATCGCGGACCGCATGGCTTCGGATCCTCAGCTTGGCGTCCGGATCGCTGGTACGGTCGCGGCTTCGTCGTGGGCGGCGGACGTCCTGGCGTCGGGGCCGGACGCGGTGCGGCGCCTCGAGGGAGTGGCCGGCGTGCCGGACCTGCTGGCCGTCGTCGGCGCCTACGCCTCGGGCGAGCTGAAGGTTCCAGAGGTCGGCAGGGAGCTGGCGCGCGTGGGTGACGCCGCGGTCGCCGACGCCGTGGAGCGCGCGGACCCCGCCCTGCCGTTCGCGGTGATCGGCCTCGGCAAGCTCGGCGCCGAGGAGCTGAACTTCGCCTCCGACCTCGACGTGATCTTCGTCTACGAGGGGGAGGGGCACGAGGCCTTCGCGGAGGCGAGCCGCGCCGCCGAGCAGGTGATGGCCATGGTGACGGAGGCGGGGTTCGAGGCGGACGCCGACCTCCGGCCCGAGGGAAAGAACGGCCCGCTCGCACGCTCGATCGCCGCGTATCTCGAGTACTGGCAGGGATGGGCAAAGACCTGGGAGTTCCAGGCGCTGCTCAAGGCCCGGTTCGTGGCCGGCGACGAGCTGCTCGGCAAACGCTTCGTGCTGGCCGCCGAGGACGCTGCATACGCAGAGTCCCTCCCGATCGAGCGGGTGGCGGAGATACGGCGCATGCGCGTGCGGATGGAGGAGGAGCGGGTACGGCCGCCGGACGCGAGGCGTTTCCACTTCAAGCTGGGCACGGGCGGTCTCGCGGACGTCCAGTTCTCGGTGGAGCTGTCCCAGCTCCGTCACGGCTTCGACCGTCCCGAGATCCGCTCGCGCCACACGCTGGAGGCGCTGGAGGCGCTCGCCCGCGAGAGGCTGATCGAGGACAGCGTCAGCCTGGCGCTGGGCGAGGCGTACGTCTTCCTCAACGAGGTGAAGAACGCGCTCGAGGTCGACCGTCGCGTCCGTGCCGAGGCGATCCCGCCGACCGCGGAGGGGCAGCTCGCGCTGGCCCGCCGTCTCGGGTACGAGGAGTACCCGAGGGCGTCGTTCCTCGAGGATTACCGGCGGATCACCCGCCGGGCACGCAGCGCCATGGACCGCGTCTTCTACGGCGAGGACGAGCAGCCCTGACAAAGAGCGGGGCCCCCTCGCGGGGGCCCCGTCGCTCGATCTTTGTGCTCGTCAGCAGCTGCGGACGCGGTTCTTGCCGGGGCCGCCGACGCAGCGATCCTTCTTGGCACCGCCGTTCAATCTGTCGTTGCCGGCTTGGCCTCGCAACCTATCCTTCCCCGCACCGCCCGCGAGGAGGTCGTTGCCCTTACCGCCGATCAGGAAGTCGTTGCCGCCCTTGCCGCGCAGCTTGTCGTTCTTCCCGAAGCCGCACATGATGTCTCGGCCCTTCGTCCCCTTGAGCTTGTCCTTGCCGTTCGAGCCGATGATCAGGTTCCCGGCCTTCTTGGTGCAGGCGGCGAGCCCGGGCAGAACCGTGGAGTCCGTCACCTTGGCGATCTCGACGTTGCTTGCCC
>JBOHAJ010000279.1:0-6012 GCA_050697715.1 Gaiellaceae bacterium | reverse complement strand
CGCAGAAGCTGCGCGGCGCTGCCGACGAGGGCGCTCCGAAGCTCGGACGCGGAGAGGTCGGGGCGGGCCTGCGCGACGAGGGCGGCCGCGCCGGCGGCGAAGGCCGCTGCGGCGCTCGTGCCGGTTGCGGTGGAGTAGCGCGCGCCGTCGTCCGGGCCCGTGCCTGCGTCCGCCGTCGCAAACCCCACACCGGGAGCGACGACGTCGGGCTTCACTCGGCCGTCGAAGGCAAGCCCGCCGGAAGAGAATGCGGCGACCTCGTACCGGGCAGGATTGTCGATCGTCCGCCCCGCGGCGAGCGAGACGCTGACCGTCTCCCCCGCGCGCAGGGAGTCGAGCACGTCCGAAGCCGCACCGGGCGGGAGCGCCACGACCGGGAGCGGCGCGGAGTCGTCGACGTCGAGAGCGCCCGCAGGAAGCTCGGTGCCGTACACGAGCAGGGCGGCCGCGCCCGCGGCGGCCGCGTTGCGCGCCTTACGGGCCAGCGAGGTACCGTCGGCCGGGACGAGCACGGCCCTCCCGGCGACGGTGCTGAGGCCCTTCCCGTCGAAGAAGTCGGCGAGCTCTGCTCCGCCCGCCTCCTCGTCCGGCCCGCGGGCGCGGTCGCCGAGCGTCGGCCCGAGAAGCGCGTCCGCCGTGAGCGTGAGCCGGCGCTCCGGTCCTGTCGCCGAGAGGACGCGAACCGGCTCGTCCAGGAGGACGTCCTTCCCGGCGCGCAGCTCGAGCGCCGCCTCGGGTACGCCCTGCCGGCCGTCGAGCGCTCCGACGGTGAGCGCTTCCGGTGCGCCACCAGGCGCGCCGATGCTGCCGAAGCCGGGGCCGGGACGGCCGTCGTTCCCCGCGGGCGCAACCACGAGCGTCCCGAGCGCCGTCGCGCCGGCGACGGCCCGTGTCTCGGGGCTGTCCGCGAAGGCGGCGTACGGCTCGAACACGGAGGCGAGGACGATGTTTGCCGCGTCCTCGACGTCCCCGTCCCGGTCGGGATCCACCGCGCGCTCGAGCCCGGCGAGCAGGACATCGCCGCGTCCGAGGAGGGCGTAGCCGCCGCCTGCCGCCTCCGCCCAGCCGAGGACGCGGATCGGAAGCACCCGTGCACCCGGAGCGACGTCCCGGAGGACGCCGGCGATCCTCGTCCCGTGCGCTTCCAGGACGGCCGGCTCGTCGGGCTTCCCCTCCGGCGCGACGTCCTGGTCGCCGCCCACGAGGTCGAAGCCCCGCAGAACGTGCGGGCGCAGAAGCGGGTGGAGCCGAGCGACGCCGGAGTCGAGGAGGGCGATCGTGACGCCTCGCCCGTCGAAGCCGGGCAGCCCCACGGCGGGGGTGGCCCCGCTCGGATCCGGACGCGCGAGCGTGGCCGCAGTCGCAGCGGGGTACACGGTGCGCACCGGATAGATCCCGGCGACGCCGGAGGCGCGCTCGAGCTCGGCGAGCGCCCGCGGGCCGACGACGGCCGAGAAGCCGTTGAAGGTGCGCGTGAAGACCTCCTCCCGGCGAACGGCCAAGCCGCGCTCCCGCAACCCCGCCAGGAGCAGACGCTGCGCCCCCGCCGCCTGCGCCCTCGAGCGGCGCTGGTCCTCGGGCGTCACGGCCTCGCCCGCGGCCACGCGGTCTGCAAGCGAGGGCGCCGTGAGGACGACGAGGACGCGCCGTTCGGTCGCTGCGGGCCGCGCCCGGTCGCCGAAGACGGAGTGCCAGGCGCGCGCCGCTGCGCGCTGGAGCGGGTCCCCCGTCCCTTGCACCGTCCCCGCGAGCGCGAGCACCGTCGTCACGAGGGCGCCGCCCGCGAGCAGCGTCGTGCGCAGCGCGTCAGGCCGCCGTGGCATACGCATCGAGCGCAAGATACTCGGGATACGGGACGGCCGGAAGGTAGCGCGCCGCGGAAGCGATCATGGCTGCGTTATCGGTGCAAAGCTCAAGCGGCGCAAGAGCAGCTTCCGGAAGCGCCGCGCGTAGCTCCGAGTTCGCGGCCACGCCGCCGACGACGGCGATGCGCCCTGCGCCGGTCGCTTCGGCTGCCTGGAGCGTGCGTTCGACGAGAGCGCGGACGATCGCCCGCTGGTAGCTCGCTGCGAGGTCGGCCCGTTGCCGTTCGAGCTCGTCGGCGGCGAGCTCGCGCACCGCGTAGAGCAGCGCTGTCTTCAGGCCGGAGAAGGAAAAGTCGAGGCCGGGCACCCGCGCCACCGGGAAGGAGAAGGCTTCCGGGTCGCCCTCCCGCGCCAGCCGGTCGATCGCGGCGCCGCCCGGGTAGCCGAGCCCGAGCAGGCGGGCACCCTTGTCGAACGCCTCGCCGGCTGCGTCGTCGAGCGTCGTTCCGAGCACCCGGTAGCCGGAGGGCTCACGCACGTCGAGGAGAAGCGTGTGGCCGCCGCTCGCGAGCAGGCAGAGAAACGGCGGCTTCACCGGCTCGGGCTCGAGAAAGAGCGCGGCCACGTGCCCGTGCAGGTGATCGACCGGCACGAGGGGCAGTCGCCGCGACCAGGCGAGCGCCTTGGCGGCTGAGAGCCCCACCAGCAGCGCGCCGATCAGGCCGGGGCCGTGGGTGACCGCCACCTTGTGCACGCCCCCGAGGTCGGTGCGGGCCTGCGCGAGCGCCTCCTCGAGCACGGGCGCGACGAGCTCCAGATGGCGGCGCGAGGCGACCTCCGGAACGACGCCGCCGTAGCGGGCGTGGAGCTCCGCCTGCGAAGCGACGACGTTGGCGAGGATGCGTCCCTCGTCGGTGACGAGCGCGACGGCCGTCTCGTCGCAGGAGGTCTCGACCCCTAGAAGGACTCCCACCCCGATCTCCCTAGCCTTCCCCCGCGGCCGCGACTCTAGGCAGGAGGGAAACCATCTTCCTAGCCACCGGCCACCTCCTGAGCCAGAGCCGGCTCCTTCCACATCACGATCGCGTCTTCCCGATTGTCCGTGTAGTAGCCGCGCCGCACGCCGCTCGCGGTAAAGCCGAAGCCCTCGTACAGGGCGATCGCAGCCGTGTTCGAGACGCGCACCTCGAGCGTGTATCCCCGCCGGGCGTCCCCCGCTGTCAGCTCGAAGAGGGAGTCGAGGAGGCGGCTCGCGATCCCCGAACGGCGGCGCTCCAGCTCGACCGCGATGTTCATGATGTGCCAGGCGTCCACGTAGCGGGAGACGATCAGGTAGCCGAGGAGGCGCCCCTCCGGCCCGAAGGCGCCGAGCGAGAGCGAGGACGGCTTCGCCAGCTCCCCCGCGAACATCGAGCGTGACCAGGGGGTGGCGTACACGCGCTGCTCGATGCGCTCGATCGCGTCGAGGTCCGACAGCGTCAGCCGACGGATGTCGATCATGCGGTCGATGTCGATCATCGTCGCAGGGCCCTCTCCGCGTCGGGAAGCCTGAGGTAGATGGGCTCGGCGAGCTCGGCCGGGCCGAACGCACGCGCGAGCGCGGCATGGTGACGCGCCCACGGGACGTGTAGGGGGTCGTCGTCCGGCGGCACCTGCCCGCCCCGCTCCTCCACGAAGGTGCGGTAACGGCGGGCGCCGTCGCCGACGTAGGTCGCTCCGGGCTCCACGCGCAGCTCCTCAGCGGCGACGCAGGCTGGTTCCTGGTCGACGAGCGTGAAGACCTCGCCTCGCCGCCCGTCGATCACGGGCACCGCGCCGAGGGCGCCGTGCGCGAGCGCGTCGAGCGTGGAGACGCCCGCCACGGGCGCACCGAGCGCGAACGACAGCGTCCGCGCGGTGACCAACCCCACGCGGAGCCCCGTATAGCTCCCCGGCCCCGTGCCGACGGCGATCCCCCCGACCCGAGCCGCGTCGAGACCGGCCTCCGCCAGCAGCGCGTCCACGTCCTCGAGCACGCGAACGGCGCGCGACGCGCGCTCCCCCAGCACCTCCCCGTCCTCGGCGAGCGCGCTCGTGGCCACATCCGTAGCGGTGTCAAACGCGAGGACGATCAAGGGAAGATAGGTCGATTTCCAGGGATTTTTCCGGACTCTCGAGCATCACCAGTCTATGTTCTGCCCCCAGGTGCCGCAACTGCACCCGCGCCCGCGGTTGCGGCAGCCAGCCCGCCGCCGCCTCTGGCCATTCGACGAAGACGACGGCGTCCTCGAAGTACCGTTCCAGATCGCCCCACTCGGCGTCGGACATCCCGTCGAAACGGAAGAAGTCGAGGTGGGAGACGTCCGGGTCACCGGCGTACCGGTGTCCGATCGTGTAGGTCGGGCTCGTCACCGGTGACGTGATGCCGAGCGCTCGGCACGCACCGCGCACAAAGGTCGTCTTCCCCACGCCGAGCTCCCCCTCGACGGTGACGACGTCGCCTGGCCGGAGCCCCCGCGCGAGCGCCGCCGCGATGAGCTCGGTCTCCTCCGGCGAAGACGACTCCAGCTCGATCATGCGTGTTTGACCGCCCAGAGGTAGCAGACCGCCAGGCGACTCGTACCCTGACTTTGCTCGACAAGCGGTCGCAGGTGGGCGGAGAAGCGTTTCCGTTCCTCCGCGTTGAGCGCTTCGTCGAGCACCTCCGCAATGGGAGGCAGGCGCGGATTGCCGGACGTGCGAAGGAAGGCGTCCCACGAGCGGCCGGCCGACCACGGGCTCCGCTCGATCCTGACTTCGAGGTCGAGCCGGATCTCGGAAAACCCTGCTGCCGCGACGAAAGCGAGCAGATCCCGCTCGTCGAAGTCGAGCATGGGATCCTCCGGCGGCTGCAGCCGGTGATAAACCGCCCAGACCTTGCGCGCCAGGTCGACGACCGGCGCGACGTCGTAGCCGATGAACCGGTCTTCCGGCTCCGGGTAGCCGAAGCGGTTGATCGGCTCGAAGATCGAGAGGCGACCGCCCGGTCGGAGCACCCGAAAGAACTCGCGGAAAGCCCGCGCCTTGTCCTTGACGTAGATGAGGACAGAGCGGGTCGTGACGACGTCGACCGCTCCGTCCGGAACGTTCGATAGGTTGTCTGCGGAGGCAACGATGAACTGACAGCGGTCACCCACATTCGAATTGGCAGCGAGACCGCGACAGTGCTCGACGAGCTGCTCGGAGACGTCGCTGAAGAACACCCTGCCGCTCTCCCCCACGAGCGGATGAGCACCGAAGCCGATGAGCCCGTCTCCGGTGCCGACGTCGAGGAGGACGTCTCCCTCGGTGACGTCTGCGTTGGCAAGCACGCGATCGCGAACCGCGCGCAGCCACTCGAGCCCCGCCTCGACGAGCTCGGGATCGCCGCCGGAATCACGCTTCTCCAGCACCCAGCGGGCCCACATGTCGCGCGCCGCCTCGGCCATCGACCTTCAGGGTAGTTAGAAGAGGCCCAGCTGCTCGCCGAGGGGCTCGGCGGATACGGCCGCCGGCGCGGCTGGAGTCCCAGGGAAGGGGATGACCGCGGCGGCGGCGGGCTCCGGCTGCGCCGACGGCCCCGCGAGCAGACCCGGGAGGCGCGCGAAGTCTTCTTCCAGGGTCCTCAGCATCGCAGGCGTGTAGAGCGCCGCGGCCGGGTGGTAGAGCGGGTACAGCGTCACGCGGCGGCCGCCCAGGGTCGCCTCCTGAGGATGCCCGTGCACGCGCGTGATCCCGTGCGGCTTGCCGGAGAGGAGCTTGGTGGCGAAGTTCCCGAGCGTTCCGATCAGCTTCGGCTCGATCAGCTCGATCTGGCGGAAGAGGTGTCTCTCGCAGGCCTCGATCTCGTCGGGCTGGGGGTCGCGGTTCCCGGGAGGGCGGCATTTCAAGACGTTCGCTATGTAGACGTCCTGTCGCGTGAGCCCTATGCCCTCGAGCAGCTTGTCGAGGAGCTTTCCCGCCGAGCCGACGAACGGATAACCCTGCTTGTCCTCGTGGAAGCCGGGCGCCTCACCGACGAACATGAGATCCGCGTCCGGGTTGCCGACTCCGAAGACGACCTGCGTGCGGCCCTGCGAGAGCCGGCAGCGTGTACAGCCGGCAACGTCGCGTGCGAACGCCTCGAGCGCGGTCCCGCGGTTCAGGACGTCCGTCCGCGGGTTCTGGGGCGCCGCTGGCGGTGCGAGGCCGGAGGGCACAGTGCGCCAGC
>JBOHAJ010000278.1:0-3561 GCA_050697715.1 Gaiellaceae bacterium | reverse complement strand
CGGAGACGGACACCCCCATTTGGGGCATCACGACGTCGACGGCGGTTGGCGTAGCCATCAGTGCCCCGTCCAGTGATGCCGCCGAGTTTCTGGGTCGCGAGCACCAAGCCAGAGCCTGCACTCGCCCGCAGGCAAGGCTGGACGCCTTGGCAAGGGCGAGGGTGGGCTCTGGCGCCGCGTGATCGCGGGCCGGAAGCAGGCGTGTATTGCTGGGAGGGGCACTACTAGGCGCGCGCCGGGGCGGCGCCCTTCGCGAAGCGTTCCGCAAGCCGCCGCTGCTCGCGCGCGTCCGGCCACATCGTGACCAGCGACCCGCCGACGAAGACGAGCCCGGCGAGCCAGATGAGGTTGACGAGCGGGTTGACGATCACCTTCAGGAAGACGGAGCCGTCCCCGTTGAACTGGTCGGCGATGACGAAGAGATCCTCGCCGCGGAGCCAGTCCGTGCGGATGCCGACCTCGTTCGAGACCTGCTGCTCGGCGAAGTAGCGGTTCTTCCCGGCCAGGAGCGTGCCGAGGCGCTCGCCGTCGCGCTCCACCTCGAGCCTCGCCCGCACCTCCTGTGCGTTGGCGCCGCGCCGCTCGACGGCCCCGAGATACGTGAGGCGGTAGTCGCCGACGGCCAGGGACTCGCCGCGGGAGACCTTCTCCTCGCGAGTCGTCGAGAAGCCGCCGACGCCCACGGCACCGACGAGCAGGATCACGATCGCCGCGTGCACGACGTAGCCGCCGTAGCGGCGTCGGTTGCGGGCGACGAGCGCCGCGAGCGCGCCGGGCCAGCTCGGGGCGCCGAGCGCCTTGCGGGCGCGGGTGCCCCGTGCGAACTCGAGCACGATCGTCGCCAGGACGAAGGACGCGAACGTGTAGCCCACGAGACCCGGCACGCTCGAGCCCGCCCCGAGGGCGAGGAGGAGCGCGCCGGCGCCGAGCGCGGCGCCCGACGGCCAGGCGAGCTGTGCTCCGAGCGAGCGCAGCGAGGCGCGCCGCCAGGCGACGAGCGGCCCGACGCCCATGAGAAAGATGAGCGGGAGCCCGAAGACGAGGGCAAAGAAGTCGTAGTAGGGCGCGCCGACGGTGACGGCCACGCCGCGCACCGCCTCCGAGACGAGCGGGTAGACGACGCCCCAGAGCACGGTCAGGGCGAAGGCGACGAGGAAGAGGTTGTTGTAGAGAAAGGCGGCCTCCCGCGAGACGAGCGACTCGAGGCGGGTGCGCGCTCGCAGGAGCGGGAGCCGGAGCAGGATGAGCGCCGTCGAGACGGTCGCGACGAGGGCGATGAAGCCGAGGAACCAGGGCCCGATCGAGGACTGGGTGAAGCTGTGGATCGAGTTGATGACCCCGCTCCTGGTCAGGAACGTGCCGAAGAGCGAGAGCCCGAACGCCCCCACCACGAGCACCACGTTCCAGACGCGCAGCATGTCCTTCTTCTCCTGCACCATCACGGAGTGGAGGAACGCGGTGGCGACGAGCCAAGGCATGAGGGCGGCGTTTTCGACAGGGTCCCAGGCGTACCAGCCGCCCCATCCCACCTCCTCGTAGGCCCACTTGGCGCCGATGAGAACCCCGATCCCCAGGAACGTCCAGGCCGCGAGCGTCCAGCGCCGCGTCGCCACGATCCAGCGCTCGTCCACGACGCGGGAGGCGAGCGCGGCCATGGCGAAGGCGAACGGCACGGTCAGGCCCACGTAGCCGAGGTAGAGCAGCGGCGGGTGGATCATCATGTACGGGTTCTGGAGGCTGGTGTTCATCCCCGCACCGTCGGCGGGCGCGTGCTGGGTCGCGAACGGGCTCGCCACGAAGACGAGCAGGAGCGCGAAGAAGGTGGAGACGCCGGCGAGGATCGGCACCGTCCACGGGAGCACCTCGCGTACGAGTCTGCGGTTGAGCGCTACGGCCGCGGACGCGAAGCCGGTGAGGACGAGGAGCCAGAGCAGGAGCGAGCCGGCCTGCCCGCTCCAGAAGGCCGAGAGCGTGTAGCCGAGCGGGAGCTCACGGCTCGTCGAGCGTGCGACGTACTCGAAGGAGAAGTCGCGCGTCCCCAGGGCGACGAGGAGGACCAGTGACGCGATGCCCGCCGCCGCGAAGGCGGCCAGGAGGGCGTTGGCGGCCGAGTCGAGCAGCCGCCGCCGGCCCCGCGCGGCCGCCCAGCCGCCCGCGAAGGCCGCGTACAGGATCAGCCCGAGGCAGGCGACGAGCGCGGCACGGCCGAGCTCAGGCAAGTCACTCCTCGGGTGCGTACTTCGACGGGCACTTCGTCACGAGCGAGTCCTTCTCGGCGACGAACACGCCGTTCACGAGCTCGCCGCGCATGTACACGTGGCGGCCGACCTTGAAGAGGTCGGGCACGGAGCCCGTGTAGACGACCGGCACCGTCGCGGCGCCGTCGATGTCGCGCAGGCGGAAGCGCTTGCCTTCCGCGCGCGCGTCTCCCGTCACCGGGCCGACGACGCGCCCGGCGAGGCTCACCTCCTCGCCCCGATGGTCCGCGAGCTGGCTCGGTCGAAGAGACGCGGTCGCGCCGCCCGCGAAACTCGTGTAAAGGAGGAAGACCGCGAGGACCGTCGCGATCGAGAGTGCGACGACCAGGCGCACAGGGTTGCGCCGCTTGGCCACCCCGCAAGCTTAGCGGGGTCAGCTCGCCGTTACTCGGTTGCAGCCGCCGGCTTGCGCTCGGGGATTCTGTAGCCGTGGTCGCGGCAGAGGCTCCCGGGCGCATCCTCTGTGAGGGCGTCGCAATAGCCCTTGCCGTAACCGGCGCGCAGAAAGGCGGCGACGACCTCCAGATTCCACTCCGTCACGCCGCAAGCCTCACCCCAGAGGTCGGCAAGACGGAGGTCGATGTCCAGCTCGAGAAGCTCGATGCGAGTGGGGCGCTTGGGCATGGAAAGACCGTACTCTTGGGGTCGGACGACATGGCCGCGATTCGCTTCGGAGTAGCACGGGTGCCGAGCCGGGAGAGCCCCGAGGCGGCAATCGACCTCCTCGCCGGGCGGGGCTACACCGCCTGCGAGGTCGACTTCGAGGGCGGCTTCTGGATGAAGTATCCGTGGGCGGAGCGCTTCGGCGAACTCGCCCGTGAAGCCGGGATCGCGCTCTCCGTGCACGCGCCGATCGCGGCGTTCCCGGGCCATCTTCCAGGCGACGACCAAAAGCGAAAACGCGCATTCGGCATGCTCGACCACACCGCCGGGGTGGCCGTCGCATGCGGCGCCGAGCTCATCGTCGTTCATCCTGGGTTCCTCCTCGGGCGGAGCCGCGACGCGGCCCTCGAAGCGGCGGCGGACGACCTCTCCGCGCTGCGCGAGCGGCTCCAGGCGAAGGCCCGTGCCGTTCCCTTCGGGGTCGAGATCATGGGCCGCGTGCGCGAGCTGGGCACGGCCGAGGACGTCTTCTGGCTCTCGGCTCGCCTCGACTGGGTCCGCCCCGTCCTCGACTTCGCCCACCTCCACGCCGTCACCGACGGCGCCTTCCTGGAGGAGGACGCCTTCGCGGGCGTGCTCGAGGCGGCCGACTCGATCCTCGAGCCGGGCGCGCCCTTCCACGTCCACTTCTCGGACATCG
>JBOHAJ010000277.1:0-5003 GCA_050697715.1 Gaiellaceae bacterium | reverse complement strand
CCTCCAGGTAGCGATGCGCCTCGGCGGCCTCGGCCAGAGGGAAGACGCGGTCGACGATCGGCTTCGCGCGCCCGCTCGCGACGAGCTCGTACGCGCCGGCGAAGTCCTCCCGCGTCCCCATCGTCGAGCCGAGGATCGTGAGCTGCTTCCACCAGATGCGGTGGAGGTTGGCCGGCGGGTTGGGGCCGCTCGTCGCCCCGCAGACCGTGACGCGCCCTCCCGGCGCCGCCACCTGGAGCGAGGTCTTCCAGGTCGCCTCGCCCACGTGCTCGACGACGACGTCCGCGCCGCGGCCGCCGGTCGCCTCGCGGACGGCGGCGGCGACGTCCGCCTCGGCATGGTTGACGGTGGCATCGGCGCCGAGCTCGCGCGCGCGGACGAGCTTCTCCTCGCTCGAGGAGGTGACGATCACGCGAGCTCCCAGCGCCTTGGCGATCTGGAACGACGCGGTCGCGACGCCGCTTCCGATCCCCCAGACGAGCACCCATTCACCCTCGCCGAGGGCGGCCTTCGTGACGAGCATGCGGTAGGCCGTCTCGAAGACGAGCGGGAAGGCGGCCGCCTCCTCGAAGGAAAGGACGCCCGGCAGAGGGTGCACGTAGGCGGCCGGAAGGGCGATGAGCTCGGCATGCGTTCCGTCCATGTGCTCGCCGACGATCTTCGCGCCGTCCTCGAGGCCGGGGTTGATGACGACCGCGTCGCCCTCGGAGAAGCGGTCCACGCCGTCTCCGATCGCGGCCACGACCCCTGCGCCGTCGGCGCCCAGAATGCGCGGCTTCGGCACGGAGGGGAGACCTCTGCGGAGCCAGACGTCGAGGCGGTTGAGTGAGGCGGCGCGGAGCTCGATCAGCACCTCGCCGGACGCCGGGCTCGGATCGGGCGCGTCCTCGTAGCGCAGGACCTCCGGCCCGCCGTCCTCGTGGATGCGCACCGCCTTCACGGAGGCCCCATCGTAACGGCTCCCCCGCTGGTACTTTGGGCGCCGAGATGACCCGCGCCGAGCTCTCCCGCGTCGCCGAGGAGCTGGGCCTGGACGTCGTCGGCGCGGCTCCGGCGGAGCCCTACGAGGAGACCGAGCGGCACATTCGTGACCGGCGGGCGCGAGGGCTCTTCGCGGACATGCGCTTCACCATGGCTCGGCCGGATGTCTCCTGCCACCCGGAAGCGCTCCTACCCGAAGCGCGCACAGTGGTCTCCGCGGCCCTCTGCTACTACGCGCAGGGGGATCCACCCGGATCCGAAGAGGGGATTCTCCCTCGCTACACCTGGGCCGATTACTACAGCGAGCTGCGACGAAAGCTGGACACGTTGGGTCGGCGACTGGGCGGCAACTACAGGGTGTTCGTGGACGCGAACCAGCACGTGGACCGGGAAGGCGCGGCTCGCGCCGGCGTCGGCTTCTACGGCAAGAACACGATGCTGATCACGCGCCGGCACGGCTCCTGGGTCGTCCTGGGAACGCTCGTCACGGACATCGAGGTCGAGGCCAGCTCACCGCTCGAGCTCGACTGCGGCTCCTGTCGGCTCTGCATCGACGCGTGTCCCACGGACGCGCTCGACGAGCCCGGCACGCTCGACTCGACGCGCTGCCTCTCCTACTGGACACAGTCGCCCGAGGCGATTCCCGAGCCCTACCGTGAAGAGCTGGGCGCGCAGGTCTACGGTTGCGACATCTGCCAGGACGTCTGCCCCTGGAACCGCGGGATCGAGAAGCGCCGCGCCGCGGACCTCCCGCCGGAGGGGGCCGAGCCGACGGTCTCGCTCCGCGACTGGCTCGAGGCTCCCGACGAGGAGCTGGGCAGCCGCTACGACCGGCTCTACTTCCCGCGCAACGACCCGCGCTACCTGCGCAGGAACGCGCTCGTGGCGGCCGGGAACTCCGGGGACGCGTCGCTCGCCGAGGCCGTGCGGCCCTACGCGGAGAGCGACGACGAGCTTCTGCGCGAGCATGCCGAGTGGGCGCTCGCTCGGCTGGCCGGAGAGCCCGGATGAGCCGGGAAATCGAGCGGCTCCGGCGCACGGAGGTCTGGATGGCCTGGGTGCGCATGGTCGCCGTGCCCTGGGCGGTCGTCGAGGTCGGCCTCCTGACGGAGGACTTTCCGTCCGGCTACGAGCGCTGGGCGTGGGCGGCAACGGCGGTCCTGGCGGCCGGCGGCGTTCTCTTCTTCGTCCTCGCCAGAGTCGACCTGGACGCTCGGGGCCGTCAGGTGGTAGGCGTGTCGGCGCTCGTCTTCGACGTCGGCATCGTCTACGGCTACTCGTTTCTCTTCTCCTTCGAGCTTGGGCAGCCGACCTGGGGCATCCTCTACCTGCCCGTGCTCGAGGCCGCGCTCCGCTACGGGCTTGCGGGTGGGGTGGGGCTCCCGCTCGCAACCGCGCCTTTGCTCCTGCTGCTCGAGTGGTGGCGCGCGGAGAAGTTCGCGCCGCCGCCGTTCGAGCTCGGGAACGCGTCGCTCCCGTTCGGGATCAGCGTTCTCACAGGCCTCATTGTCGGCTGGCTCGTCAAGCAGCTGCGGGGTGAGACGATCGTGGCCGAAGCGCGGGCAGCGGAAGCCGAAGGGCTGCGCGACCAGCTCGGGCGCCGCGCCGACCAGCTCGAAGCGGTGAACCGCTGCGCCCGCGCGCTCGCCTCCTCGCTCGACCTCGACCACGCCTTCCGGGCCTTCCTGAGAGAGGCGCGCGGGATCTTCGACTTCGACCGGCTGGCGATCGTCTTCGTCGAGGGCGATCGCGCCGAGGTGATGGCGGCCGCGGGGAAGTACGAGCGCACGGTCTTCGCGCCCGGCACGTCGCGGCCGGTGGCGGGCTCGGTGCTGGACGAGGTGCTCGCCTCGGGCAGGACGGTGGTGAGGGGCGACATGGAGGCCGACCCGCGCTGGCCGGAAGACCGCGAGCTGGCCGCGGTCGGGCTCCGCGCCCGTGTGGTGGCCCCGCTCCTACTCGGCCACGCCTCGCTCGGCATCCTCACCGTCGTGCGAGAGGAGGCCCACTCGTTCGCGCCCGAGGAGGTGGAGATGATCACCCTCCTCGCGCGCCAGGTGGCCACGGCCGTGCAGAACATCCGCGTCTACGAGGCGGAGCGGAACGCCGCCGACGAGCTTCGCCGCCTCTCCACCCTGCGGGCGGACTTCGTCTCGCTCGTCTCCCACGAGCTGCGCGCGCCGATGGCCTCGGTGATCGGCTGCGCGCAGACCCTCCGCGAGCGTTGGCGCGAGCTCCGGGCCGACCAGCGCGAGTCGTTCCTCGCGCTCATCGAGAGCGAGACCTCTCGGCTGGCGAACCTCGTCGGCGACGTGCTCGACACCTCGCGCATCGAGGCCGGCACCTTCCCGGTCGCCTTCGGTCAGGTGGACGTCGAGGAGCTCGTGCGGGAGACGGCGGCGACCGTCTCGCTCGGCCAGGACGACGTGATGCTGCGCACGGAGATCGCCCCCGGCCTGCCTGCTGTGCGCGGCGACCGGGAGCGGCTGCGACAGCTCTTGCTCAACCTGCTCTCGAACGCGGTCAAGTACACGGTCGCGGGCGACGAGGTCGAGGTGCACGCGGCGGCGCAGAACGGTGCCCTCCGGGTGAGCGTGCGCGACCACGGCGCCGGAATCCCGTCCGGGCAGCAGCAGCTCATCTTCGAGAAGTTCGGGCGCTTGAACCGGGGCGGCAAGTCGATCCCGGGCGCGGGGCTCGGGCTCTTCATCGCCCGCTCGATCGCGGAAGCGCACGGCGGCTCGCTCGAGGTCGCGTCCAGCGTGGGGGAGGGCGCGACGTTCACGCTCACCCTCCCGCTCGCGCCGCCCTAGATGAGTCGTTCCACAGCGCTCGTCCCGCTCAAGTGGCGCCGTAAGGAGCTTCGACGATTGAATCCGCAGACGTCCGGTCGTATGCTGCCGCGGTCTCGTCGAGTCCAAGGAGGTAGCGGTGCCGGTCGTAGCAGTCTTCCAGGGGGTGACGCGCGAGCAGTACGAGGAGTCCGTCCGCAAGCTCACCGGCGGCAAGAGTCGCCTCGACTCGCCCGCCGACTGGCCCGTCGAGGGGCTCTTGTCCCACATTGCCGGACAGGGCGAGGGCGGCTTCCGTGTTGTCGACGTATGGGAGTCCGAGGAGGCGTTCCGCCGCTTCGGCGAGACGCTTATGCCGATCCTTCAGGAGATCGGCGCCGAGGGTCAGCCCGAGATCTACCCGGCGCACACATTCGTCTCGAGCTGACGCCGACCGACATCCGCTAGGACAAGGCAAGCCGCTCGAGTCGTCCGGCCGCCTCAGCTGGTGGTAGTCTGTCGGACTACCAGCGAGTAGTCTAAGCGACTACTAGTTAGTAGCCTGAGAGACTATCCGAATAAGACATGTCGGACAATGACAGTTCGTCTCTTAGACTCCTTTTTGGTAGTCTGCGAGACGAACATTGATCACCGATGTCAACCCCTTCATCTACTCGCATCCGCTCTCGCCTGAGGACATCATCGACCGCGACGAGGAGACGCATCAGCTCCTGAGGAACGTCGTCGGCGGCCACTACGTGAGGCTCTACGCGCCACGCAAGTACGGCAAGACGAGCCTGCTCAAACGAGCGCTTCGCGATGGGGAGGCCCAAGAAGGGCTCATCCCCATTCTGGTTGACCTGTATCGCGTCTCCTCGATCGCGGACGTGGCCATCCGCTTCGAACGGGCCTATTCCAAGCAGCTCAAGGGTGCGATCCGCGCCAAGATCGAGGAGTTTCTCCAGAAGACCGGCATCGGGCTCTCACTCAGTGCCTACGGAATCAGCGCGAAGCTGCAGGTCGATCCAAAGGTCGATCCGCTGCCGGCGCTTCATGCGCTTCTCGACTTGCCGCTTCGCCTCGAGGAGAGCGGCGGTTACCGCGCCTTCATTGCGCTCGACGAGTTTCAGGACGTCGACAAGATCCCTGACCTCGACGGTCTAATCCGCAGTCACATCCAGTACCAGGGAGAAGTCGCCTCCTATGTCTTCGCCGGCTCCGAGCCTGGCCTGATGAAACAGCTGTTCGAGA
>JBOHAJ010000276.1:0-6308 GCA_050697715.1 Gaiellaceae bacterium | reverse complement strand
GGGCGGCCTCCTCGTCGCCGCCGCCCCCGCCGAGCGTGCCGACGGCGACGAAGACAGCGACGAGCGCCCCGGCGGCGGCGACCGGCGCGGCCACCGTGAGCACGCGCTTGAGCGGCGCGAACGGCGCCCAGGGAGCGCGGCGAGGAGGGAGCGCCGCGAGGATGCGCGCGCGCCGCTCTTCGGAAAGCTCGAGGAGCGGCGCGGAGCGGAGCGCGTCGCGGCCGGCTTCCAGCAGGCGCACCTTCTCGGCGCAGGCGGCGCACGCGGTCAGGTGCTCGCCCACCGCGGCGTCGTGCGGCCCCTCCTCCACGTAGCCGAGAAGCGCCAGCTCGTCTGGGTGTGTTCCGGTCATCAAGGGTTCGACTCCGCTTGGCCCCCGGGGGTTCCGAGCATTCGCGCGAGCTCGCTCCGCCCGCGGAAGATGCGTGACTTCACCGTACCTTCCGCGACCTCCGTCAGCTCGGCGATCTCGGCGTAGGAGCAGCCGAGCACGTCGGAGAGGACGACGGCGACGCGGTAGGGCTCGTCGAGCGCGTCGAGAGCACGCTGGAGCTCGCCGGAGAGCTCCCGCTCGGCGAACCTGTCGCGCGGGTCGGTCGGCTCCGGCGGCTCCTCCGCGAACTGGATTCGTCGCTTCGCGCGCACGTCATGGGCCGCGTTCAGGCAGATGCGGTAGAGCCAGGTGGAGAAACGGGCATCCCGTCTGAACTTGGGCAAGGCGAGCCAGGCGCGGAGGAGCGCCTCCTGGACGGCGTCTGCGGCATCCTCCCGCGAGCCGAGCACCCGCGCGGCGAGCGTGTACAGCCGCTGCTGGTGGCGCTCGACCAGGGCCTCGAAGGCCCAGCGGTCGCCTCGCTGGGCGCGTCGGACGAGGACTTCGTCAGGATCCACCCGTGAAGATTCTCCTTTGGCACGGCTACCTCCTGGGTGGCACCGGCTCGAACGTGTACACGCGCTCGCTCGCGCGCGCCTGGAGCCAGGCCGGCCACGAGGTCGTCGTCCTCTGCCAGGAGCCGCACCCGGAGCGGTACGACGTCGGCGGCGCACGGGTCGTGCGGCCGGACGCCGGCGGGCTGCTGCCCGTCTTCGTCCTCGATCGCTACGAGGACATGGAGGCGCATCGGCTCCAGGATCTGGCCCGCGAGGAGCGGGAGGAGTGGGTCGAGCGCAACGCCTCCGCCGTGCGGGAGCTCGCGCCGGCCGACCTCCTCCTCGTCAACCACGTTCTCCTGGGCGCGCCCGTGGGGGCAGCGGCGGGCATGCCCTTCGTACTCAAGGCCCACGGCTCCGAGCTCGAGTTCTCGATTCGCGGCAACGCGGAGCTCAGTGCCTGGGCCAGGGAGACCCTGGCCCAGGCAGACGAGATCTACGCAGGATCGCTTCACATTCGTCGCGTCCTCGAAGAGGTGCTGGGCGCGGGTGAGTACCTCGAGCGGGTACGCGTCGTCCCGCCCGGCGTGGACGTGGAGGAGCTGCGCCCGGAGGCACGCAAGGAGGCGCTCTCCAGGCTCGTCGAGGAGGCCCGGCGAGACCCGCCGCTCGCGGGTGAGCGGCATCCGGATCCCGGCAATGCCGCGCGCCTTTCGGCCTTCCTCGCGGGCGAGGAGCCGACCGTCGTCTACGTCGGGAAGCTCTCCGAGGAGAAGGGCGTCGCCCTCCTCCTCGAGGCGCTCGAGCGCGTGAACGCCCGCGCGGTGATCGTGGGCTTCGGGCCCCAGCGCGCGCAGTTGGAGGAGGCCGCGCACGGGCGCCGCATTCTCTTCACCGGCCCGCTCGAGCACCGCCATCTGGCGCACCTCTGGGCGCTCGCCGACGTGAGCGTCACCCCGTCCGTCTTCCCCGAGGCCTTCGGCATGGTCGCCGCCGAGGCGGCGGCCTGCGGCTCGCCCCCGCTCGTCGCGCGCCACTCGGGTCTCGCGGAGATCGCGGAAGGGCTGGAGGAGGAGTACCCGCCCGAGCATCGTGCGCTCGCGAGCTTCGAGCAGGGAAGCGCGGAAGATCTCGCCGCGAAGCTCCGGGCGATCCTCGAGCTTCCCCCGCGGGAGCACCGCCGACTGGCCGAGGCCGCCCGCCGCGCGGCCCTCCGGCGCTGGAGCTGGGAGCACATCGCGGCTCTGATACTTTCGCGAGATGGGTGAGGCCCAGAAGCTGAGCCCCGACGAGCAGATCCGGTCTGCGCGCGAGGGGTTCGAGAACGGGCGCGACTTCACCGTCGCGGTCGAGGAGGAGTTCGCCATCCTCGACCCCGAGACGCTCGGTCTCGTGAACCGTTTCGAGGAGCTCCAGGCGGCCGCCGGCGGCACGGCGCTCGAGGAGCACCTGGTCGGCGAGCTGATCGCGTCGGAGATCGAGGTGCGAACCGGGCGTTGCGATTCCTTCGCCGAGGCGGCGACGACAATGGTCGAGCGGCGACAGCAGCTGCTCGAGCTGGCCGGCCGCTTCGACGTCGGCCTCTGCGCCACCGGCACTCATCCCTGGAGCCCGTGGCAGGAGCAGCGCATCATCGACACGCCCCACTATCGCCGGAACGACGAGGTGCTCCGGTACGTCGTGTGGCGCAACAACAGCTTCGGGCTCCACGTCCACGTGGGAATCCAGGGCGCCGACAGGGCGATCGCCGTCACGAACGGCCTCCGCGCCTACCTTCCGCATCTGCTCGCCCTCTCCGGGAGCTCCCCCTTCGTCGAGAGGGTCTACACCTACCTGCACTCGGCGCGCACGCAGATCTTTACGCGCATGTTCCCCCGCTGCGGCGTGCCGGACGCCTTCGCCGGCTGGGACGAGTACGAGCGCTACGTGCGCTTCCTCTACGAAACCGGCTCGATCACGGAGCACACCCAGCTCTGGTGGAGCGTACGCCCGCACCTCGCCTTTCCGACGGTGGAGATCCGGATCTGCGACGGCCAGCCTGAGATCGGCGAGGCCCGGGCGCTCGCAGCGCTCATGTACGCGCTGACGGTGCGAATCGCGCGAGCCGTGGACGAGGGCGAGCCGCTTCCCGACCATCCGCACCGCCTGATCGAGGAGAACCTCTGGCGCGCGATCCGGTGGGGGCTCGGGGGCGACCTCATCGACCTGGACTCCGGCGAGGTGCGGCCGGCCCGGGTCGCCCTCGAGCGCATCGTCGAATGGGTCCTGCCGGTCGCGGAGGAGCTCGGAGCCGCGCCGTTTCTGTCAGTCCCGGGGGTGAGCCCGGCCGAGCGCCAGATGGCGCGTTTCGAGGCGGGCGAGACGCTCGAGAGCGTCTACGCGCAGGAGGTCCTGGAGCCCGTCCGTGTCTGAGCAGGAGCACGAGCGCCTTGCGGAGGAGCTGGCCGAGGAGCTCCGCAATCTCCGCGTGGAGGACGTCGTCGTCAACACGCTCATCCAGATCTCCTCGATCGGCTATCGGCGACTCGGGCTCATGGAGGACACGCGCGAGGAGCGCGACCTCGAGCAGACGAGGCTCGCGATCGAGACGATGCGCGCGCTCGTCCCCGCGCTCGAGGGTTTCCTGCCGCAGGAGCTCGTGAGCGGGCTCGGCGACCAGATCGCCAACCTCCAGCTCGCGTACGCCAAGGCCGCGGCCGAGGAGAAGGAGCAGCCGGACGGTGGCGACGGCTGATTTCGGCGTTCTCGGGGCGGCGCCGGGCGAGGGCGCCGAGATCGGCGTCTTCGGGGGGTCGGGGTTCTACTCGTTCCTCGAGGAGGTCGAGGAGGTCGAGGTGGACACGCCCTACGGGAAGCCGTCCGCGCCCTTCACGATCGGCGAGGTCGGCGGTAGGCGTGTCGCCTTCCTGCCCCGGCACGGGCGGAGGCACGAGCTCCCTCCGCACGAGATCCCCTACCGCGCAAACGTGTGGGCGATGAAGGAGCTGGGCGTCCGCCGGATCATCGGGCCGAATGCCTCGGGCGCTCTCAAGGCGGAGCTCGAGCTGGGCGAGTTCGTCGTCTGCGACCAGTTCGTGGACCGGACGAGCGGCCGGACGGGCACGTTCTACGACGGCCCGGAGACGACGCACGTCTCCGCGGCGGACCCGTACTGCCCCGACCTGCGCCGCCTGCTCGTGGAGACGGCCGCGGAGCTGGGGATCAGGGTGCGCGACGGCGGTACGGTAGTCGTCATCCAGGGGCCGCGCTTCTCCACCCGGGCCGAGTCGAGGTGGTTCCAGGAGGCCGGCTGGCACACGATCAACATGACGGCGTTCCCCGAGGGGTACCTCGCGCGCGAGCTCGAGCTCTGCTACGCGAACATCTCGATGGTCACCGACCACGACGTCGGCGTCGAGGGGGCGGCGCCCGTCTCGCACGAACAGGTCGTGACCGTGTTCAACGAGAACAACGAGCGCCTGCGCGAGCTCCTCTTCGCCGTCATCCCGAGGATTCCGCCGCAGCCGGCCGAGCACCTCTGCGCGACGGCGCTGCGCGGCGCGCGCTTCTAGCACGAGATTGCTTCGCGTCGGTCACACTCGGCGCGCCACGCGTGCGCCTTTCCTTCCTAGCGTGGAGGCGTGCTCGTTCGCGTGCTCGTCACCGTGCTTGCGCTCGCCCTCCCGGGGCCGGCGGCCGCGGCCCTGCCGTTCGCCCAGGAGTGGAGCGATACGTCCCTCATCTCCGTCGACGACGACTGGTCGGCCGTGCCTGGGGTCGCGGGCTACCGCGGCGACGGCCTCGTGCCGGGGACGGGAGCCGACCCGCAGACTGTCGTCGCGGACGGATCGGCTACGCCGCTCGACGTGATGGCGAACCGGACGAACCCGGCGGCGCTCTTCATTGGCGGACTGGCCGAGCTCGAGCTGGCCGACCCGTCCGTGGCCCTCCAGCCCTCCTCCACCGCGGACGTGCCCCACCTCGTGCTCACCCTGGACACGATCGGGTGGCGGTCGGTGGAGGTCGCCTACCTCCTGCGCGACCTCGACCCGGGCGCGGACGACGCGGTTCAGCCGGTCGCCCTCCAGTATCGGGTGGGCGCAGCCGGGGACTTCACCAACGTGCCGGCGGGCTTCGTCGCCGACGCAACGACCGGGCCTGGGCTCGCCGAGCTCGTCACGCCGGTGCGCGCCGTGCTGCCGGCGGACGCGGAAGGACGCCCGCTCGTCCACGTGCGGGTCATCACGACGAACGCGGCGGACTCGGACGAGTGGGTCGGCGTCGACTCGATCGCGGTGAGCGGGCTCGAGGACCGTCCGGCGGTCCTTGCCGTGACCGCTCCGCGGCGGCTGTGGCTTCCACGGGCGCTGCGGCTCGGGGTGCCTGCCCGCGTGGCCGCCGACGAGGCCGTCGCCCTCCGGATCACCCTTCGCATCCCCTCATGGCTCGCGCGGCGGCTCGGCCTGCCTATCGTCGTCGGACGGGCGGTCGGGGCGCTGGACGGAGCCGGCTCGGTGAGGATCGTCACTCGCTTCTTCCCCAGAGCGCGGCGGAAGCTCTCTCAGGCGCGGGCGGTTCGCGTGACGCTCCGCGTCAGCGCGCGTGACAGCGCCGGCAACGAGACGGTCGTCTCCCGGCGGGTCTTGCTCTTCCGCTAGGCACAAGGCGCCGGCTGCCGCCGTTCCGGGCGCCCCGTCCGGTCACTTGTGATAGAAATCCCGCCCGGCGCAGTCCGGCATGGATTCGGGGGGTTCGGCACCTCCGCCCGCGGCCGGCCGCGTCGCGTCCGTCGCAGGAACCCCTGATCTTGACCGACTTCTTCCAGGATCACAGCGTGCTGTTCGCCCTGCTCTGCTCGGCGGTGGGCATCGGCTGGGGCATCCTGCTGACCCTGTGGTTGCTTCGGCTCCCCGCAGGCTCGGCGCGCATGCAGGAGATCGCTCACGCGGTGCAGGAGGGTGCCTCGGCCTACCTCCGCCGGCAGTACCTCACGATCGCCGGCGTGGCGGTCGTGGTCTTCCTCGGCATCGGGTTCTGGAACGATCTCGGTTGGGGGACCGCGTTCGGCTTCCTCATCGGTGCCGTGCTCTCCGCGGGCGCCGGCTTCATCGGCATGAACGTGGCGGTGCGCTCGAACTCTCGCACGGCCGAGGCGGCGAAAAGCGGGGTCAAACCGGCGCTGCAAGTCGCGTTCCGCGCCGGCTCGGTGACCGGTCTCCTCGTGGTCGGGCTCGGCCTTCTGGGCGTGGCGGCGTACTACGGCATCCTCACGAGCTGGTTCGACAAGGCCGCGGACGAGGCCACGCGGGACCTGGTCGGCCTCGCCTTCGGCGGCTCGCTCATCTCGGTCTTCGCGCGCCTCGGCGGCGGCATCTACACGAAGGCCGCCGACGTCGGCGCCGACCTCGTGGGGAAGGTCGAGGCGGGGATCCCCGAGGACGATCCCCGCAACCCGGCGG
>JBOHAJ010000275.1:0-4059 GCA_050697715.1 Gaiellaceae bacterium | reverse complement strand
GCCCAGCACCGCGTCGTGCGGCCGCGCCACGCCGAGCTGGGCGGCGTCGAGGTCGGCCTTCAGCTCCCGCTCGCGGTCGAGCGACGCGGCGAGCTCCGCCCTGAGTGCCTCGACCTCGGCCTGCGAGGCGCCGCCGTTCCCGGTGCGGCGCTCGAGCTTCGTGCGCAGCCCGGTTCCGAAGCCGGTCTCGGCCTCGGCCTCGGCTTCGGTGCCCTGGACGCCCTTCTCTTCCTCGGCCACGGCCCGTCCCGTTTAGAAGAGCTCGGAGAGGTTGAGGAAGGCCGGCCCGAGGATGACGATGAACATCGCCGGGAAGATGAAGAGCACCGTCGGAAAGAGCATCTTGATCGGCGCCTTCATCGCCCGCTCCTCGGCGGTCAGCTGACGGCGGATGCGGGTGTCCGTGGCCTGCACCTTGAGGATGCGGCCGAGCGAGATGCCGAGCTGGTCGGCCTGGATGATCGCGCGGACGAACGCGGAGATCTCCGGCGTGCCGACGCGCTGCATCATCTTCGTGAGGGCGTTGGGCCGGCTCTCGCCGATGCGCATCTCGCCGAGCGTCATCGCGAACTCGTCGGCAAGCGGGCCGACCATGTGCTCGGTGAGCTTGGAGATGGCGGCGTCGAAGCCGAGACCAGCCTCCACGCTGACGGCGAGCAGGTCGAGGGCGTCCGGCAGCTCTGCGCGGAGGGTCTCCTTGCGGCTGCGCGTCTTGAACGTGAGGAAGACGTCAGGGAGCACGAAGCCGATCAGCGCGAGGACGATCCCGAGGAGAAGGCCCTTCGAGGCGAGCGCGCCCATGGCGCCGGCCACGACCTGGCCGCCGAAGAAGCCGCCGATCGCGAAGAGAGCCTTGGAGGCGAGGAAGCCGCTCGGGGAGACCTTGCGCCCGAGCCCCGCGTTGAGGAGCTTCGTGGCGACCCGGTCCACGTTGCCGCCGGGCGTGACGCGGAGAACGGCGCGCGCCAGGCCGGTCTTCATGGGGACGAGGGCACGGTCCTTGAACGTCCCGTCGTCCAACTCCCCGGGCACGGCCCGGTAGCGCCCGTAGTGGGCGGCACGGCGAATCGAGCCCATGCGCTCGCGCGCGGGCAGCGTGGCGACGTCGACGAGGAGGAAGGCTGCGAGTGCTACGGAGAAACCTGCGAGTACGAGCCAGAGCATGTCAGTACCTGAAGTTGACGATTTTGCGGAGGATGAGAGACCCGATGCCCATCATTACGAGCATCATGATCACGAGCTTGTGGCCGGTGCTCGTCGACCAGAGCGGCCGCATGTATTCGGCGTTGAGAAGCGTCAGCATCGAGGCGACGAAGAACGGCAGCCCGATCAGGACGTAGGCCGACGCGCGACCCATCGCCGTTAGGCCCTTGATCTTCTTGGCGAACTGCTGCCGGTTGCGGACGGTGTCCGCGACCATGTCGAAGAGGCCGGCGAGACTGCCGCCCACTTGTCGCTGGATGGTCACCGCGGTGATCACGAACTCGAAGTTCTTCGAGCCGATCCGCTGCGCCATCTCGTCGAGAGCCTCCTCGAGCGAGCGCCCCAGGCGAGCCTCCGTGAGCACGCGGTTCAGCTCCCTGCTCGCGGGCGGCTGGTTCTCGTCCGCGATCGACTGGAGCGCCTGGCGGAAGCTGTGGCCCGCCTTCAGGCCGGCCGCCATGGTTGCGAGCATGTCGGGAAGCTGGTTCTCGAAGGCCTTGAGCCGCCGCCGGGCCTTGAACGAGACGAACAGATACGGCAGGAGCGCCCCGCCGACGAGACCGGCGCCGACGAAGACGACAGGCGGGCGGAACGCCGCGGCCACGAGCCCGGCGAGCAGGCCGGCTGCGAGCATGATGTACACGAACTCGGGGGTGCGCAGCGGCAGGTCGGCCCGCTCGAGCTTGTGGTGGAGACGCTTCCAGGGCTTGAACTCGCCGAGCGCGTTCTCCGTCGCGTGGAAGAGCGCGGAGGCCATCGCAAAGCGGTCAGCGCGGGTGCGCTCCGCGACCCGGCGGCGCTTCGCCACGTGCGGGTCGAGCCTGCCTTTGAGCCAGGCGCCCTTCGGCGCGGCCAAGGCGAACGCGCAGGCGACGAGAACGATCAGCCCGACGACGAGGGCGAACATGACCTGGCCCCAGACCGTGCCGAAGAACTGCTCGGGCAGGCGGCCCGCCTTGTCGGGAGTCCGTACCCCAACCGCGTCGCCGGGAGCCGCGAGCTCGCCCTTCACCTCTTCACCTCCGGGAAGGCGACCGACGACGTTGACGGTCTCGCCCGGAAGGGCCGAGGTGACGTATTCGAGCCGCCAGGTGCGCGTGAGCTCCTCGGCGATCGAGCTGTAGACCTCGGTGAGGGCCTCGCTCGAGGCGGCACCGTAGTACGAGCCGCCGGTCTCCTGAGCAAGCTCCTGGAGCGGCTCGGGGTTGAACAGCGAGCTCTCGATCCCGACCACGTAGACGGCGGCGTCGGCGTCGCGTGCGGCCGCGATCGCCTCCCCGAGGGAGGCCTCGCTCCGCGTCTCGTTGCCGTCGGTGACGACGATGACGACCCGGCCCGGGAGGGACTCGGCTCCAAGCGAACGAGCCGAGAGAACGATGCCGTCGTAGAGCGTCGTCCCCCGGGCGGAGTCGACGTCGATGCGGCGGAGAGCATTCTCGGCGTTCGTGCTCGAGGTCGAGAAGTTCGCGAGCAGGAGCGGCTCCGTCGCGAACGTCGCGACGGCGATCCGGTCCTGGGGCAGCTTCGCGGCAAGAAATGCCTGTGCCGCCGCGACCGCGTCCTCGAGGGGCCGGCCCCTCATCGACTGCGACCGGTCCACGGCGAGCACGACGCTCTTCGCCTGCCCGAGGTTCGTGGCCGTCAGGCCGGCGACAGTCTCGCCGTTCTCCACGACCGTGGGAGCCGTCTCGGAAGGGGACGAGAACACCGCCGTAACGCGCACAAGCGGGTAGCCGCTGGTGTCCACGGCGAGCGGCGTCGAGGCGACCGCCGCCGCCGGGAGCGCGAGCGCAAGGGCGGCGAGTGCGACGGCGAGCTTCCGCATCAGGAGAACCCGCCGAAGCTCGCGGTCGTGAAGCCCGGGCGTGCTCCTGGGTCGTCCTGCTGGAAGAAGTTCGGCGGGAGCGCAACCCCGCTGGCCGCCATCTTCTCCAGGAAGTGCGGCTTGAGGCCGGTGCACGAGAGGGGGCTCAGGAGCCGCGTCGCGCCCGCCACCGCTTTCTCCTCCTCCGGAGGCTTGGAAACGAAGATGTCCTGGAGCGTGATCACGTCGGACTCCATGCGGAGCACCTCCGTGATGTGGCTGATCCGGCGGGAGCCGTCCACGAGGCGCGTGATCTGCACGAGCAGGTCGAAGGCGCTCGAGATCTGCTCGCGGATCGCGCGGTGGGGGAGCTCGACGCCGGCCGTGAGGACGAGCGTCTCGAGGCGCGAGAGCGCGTCCCTCGGGGAGTTCGCGTGGATCGTCGTCAGCGAGCCCTCGTGGCCCGTGTTCATGGCCTGGAGCATGTCCAGCGTCTCCGCGCCGCGGACCTCGCCGACGATGATCCGGTCGGGGCGCATGCGCAGGGCGTTGCGGACGAGCTCGCGGATCTTCACCTCGCCCTGGCCCTCGATGTTCGCGGGACGCGACTCGAGCGGGAGCACGTGCTCCTGCTGGAGCTGGAGCTCGGCGGCGTCCTCGATCGTGACGATGCGCTCGTCGCCCGGCACGAAGGCGGAGAGAGCGTTGAGCGTGGTCGTCTTACCGGTGCCCGTACCGCCCGAGATGAGGACGTTGAGCTTGCCCTGGACGCAGGCGGCGAGAAAGTGCGCCGCCTTCGCCGAGACCGACCCGAAGTTGATCAGGTCGTCCATCGTGTACGGGTCGCGCGCGAACTTCCGGATCGTGAGCGTCGGACCGCGAAGCGCGAGGGGCGGGATGATCGCGTGGACGCGGCTGCCGTCCGGCAGGCGCGCGTCCACCATCGGCGAGGACTCGTCGACCCGGCGGCCGACCTGGGAGACGATCTTGTCGATGATGCGCAGCAGGTGCGCGTCGTCCACGAACGCCGCCTGCGTCAGCTCGATCTTGCC
>JBOHAJ010000274.1:0-11904 GCA_050697715.1 Gaiellaceae bacterium | reverse complement strand
ATCTACGCCTTCGCGATCGAGCACCGCGAGGGCGTCATCATCGTCGACACCGGCGAGACGGCGCGAGCTTCCTATCCCGGCTACTTCCCGTCCTGGCATCCCGCGTTCCGCTTCGCTGTTCGCGAGGACGTCGAGGCGGAGCAGGAGATCGGTCCCCAGCTGGAACGGCTCGGCATCCGGCCGAGCGACGTCCGCTGGGTCGTCCTGACCCACCTGCACACCGACCACGCGGGCGGCCTGCACCACTTCCCCGGCAACGAGATTCTCGTCGCCCGATCCGAGCTTGCGTTCGCGGCGGGCCTGCGAGGCCGCTTGCGCGGCTATCCGAACAAGCGGTGGCCGGCCTGGTTCGACCCGACCCCGCTCGATCTCGAGCCGGCGCCCTTCGGCCCGTTCCCGCAGAGCCTACGGCTGACGGAAGCCGGCGACGTCACCCTCGTCCCAGTGCCCGGCCACACTCCCGGTCAGATCGGCGTTCTCGTCGAGGAGGGCGACCACACCGTCTTCCTCGCCGGGGACAGTTCCTACACGCAGGATCTGATGCTCCGTGGGAGGGTGGACGGCGTCGGTGGCGACGAGGAGGCGGAACGGCTCACGCACGAGCGGATTCGGACCTTCATCGCCGCCACGCCGACGGTCTACCTCGTCGCGCACGACCCGGAGACGGCGGTGCGCGTCGCCGAGCGACGACCGGTCCAGGCGGTGACTGAGAAGGTGGCGGCGTGATGGAGTTCACCACGAGCGTGCGCATCGCGTGCCCGCTCGACGAGGTCTTCGCCTACGTCGCCGATCCGCTCAACTTCCCGCGCTGGAACTCGGCGGTCCAGGCTGTCCGCAAGACCTCCGCAGGGGAGAGCGGCGTGGCCTCGACGTACTCGATGGAACGCGAGCTCCCGACCGGTCGCGTCGTGAACGAGCTGGAGATCGTGGCCCACGAGCGGCCGGGAGAGTTCGCACTGCGTACGACCTTGGGGCCGACGCCGTTCGCGTACCGCTATCGGTTTGCCGCGGAGAACGGCGAGACAGTCGTCCAGCTCGATGCGGCATTCGAGCTGGAGGGCGCCGCAGCGCTGCTGGGGCCGCTCGCGGCCCGTGCCGTTAGGAGAGGGGTGGACGACAACTTCGCGGCTCTGAAGGAGTTCCTGGAGCTGCGGGCCGGCGCTACAGCTCCAGCCGCGCGTCTTCGAGATCGAGGTCGCGCACGACCTGGCGCATGACCTCGTCGTCGATGCGGCCACTTCGCCGGAGCTCCAGGACGGCGCGGCGCTCGGCCTCGAGGAGCTCGTGGCGGAGGCGCTGGTAGTTGGCCGAGCGGTCCTCGATCGCGCGGTCGCTCTCGGCGTCGAAGCGTGAGCGAAAGCGCTCGCGTCGGAAGTTGTAGAGCCCGCGGAGCCGGTCCGCGGTGTCTTCCAGGACCCACTCTTCCTCGAGTAGCTCCTCGAGCCGGGCGAGGGCCGCCTCCGCCGCGTGGATGCGTGCCTTCGCCTCCTCCTTCTCGGCCAGCCGGTCGTCTTCGAGGCCGAGGAGGCTGATGAGGCCCGGCAGGGTCAGACCCTGAACGACCAGCGTTCCCAGGATGACCGCGAAGGTCAGGAACACGATCAGCTCGCGGTCCGGAAAGGACCTGCCCGCGTCCGTCGTGAGCGGCAGGGCGAGCGCGGCCGCAAGTGAGACCGCGCCGCGCATGCCCGACCAGGTCAGGATCGTCGCTGCCTGCCATGCCGGGGCGGGGTCACGTTCGCGGGCGCGCCGGAGGAGCAGGCGCGGAAGGTACGTCGTCGCGAAGACCCAGAAGAAGCGCGCGCCGATGACGGCGGCGGTGACGAGGACCGCGTAGCGGATGAGGGTTCCGGTCGAGATGCCGGAGAGCGCGTCGAGAATCGCCGGCAGCTGCAGGCCGATGAGCGCGAAGAGGAGCGCGTTCAGGAGGAAGAAGAGGATCTCCCAGACGGCGGTGCCCTGTAACCGCGTCTGCGGAGTGGTGAGCTCGGGCGTATACCAGCCCATGTAGACCCCGACTGTGACCGCGGCGAGGATGCCCGAGACTCCGGCCGCCTGGGCGGGCAGGTAGGCGAAGTAGCCGCTGAGGATCGAGATCGTGATCTCGACGGGCGGGTTGTCGAGCCGGCGCCGAATCTGGCGGATCACCAGGCCGACGGCGAGTCCGACTGCGATGCCGCCGACCACGTTGAGCAGGAAGCGGCCGGAGGCGTCGGCGAGCGAGAAGCTGCCGGTGACGACGGCGGCGACGGCGACGCGGTAGGCGACGAGGGCCGTGCCGTCGTTGACGAGGCTCTCGCCTTCGATCAGGCCGATCAGGCCGCGCGGGAGGCCGAGCCGCTGCGCGATCGCGCTTGCGGCCGTCGGGTCCGTGGGCGAGACGATGGCGCCGAGCACGAAGGCACCCGGCCAGGTAAGGCCGGGGACGGCGGCGTGCGCGACGGCGGCGACCGCGAGCATCGTCGTGAGGACCAGGCCGATGGCAAGGAGCGAGATCGGGCGAACGCTCGCGCGGAGCTCCCGCAGGGACGTGAAGAAGGCCGTGCCGTAGAGAAGCGGGGGGAGAATCGCGACCAGGACGAGGTCGGGGGCCAGCTCGATTCGCGGCATCCCGGGGACGAAACCGAGCCCGAGCCCTCCGAGGACGAGCAGGATCGGGTACGGAACCCGAACGAGCTGAGCGGCCGCGAGGAGCGCCGCAGCCGCCGCCAGCAGTCCGACGAGGATCAAGCTGTTCTCGGCCGAGAACTCCATTCGACCTCAGCACTCTGGGGAGCCAGCCACGCCTCTTCCTACCACGTCAAGGCTCCCGGCGGCCGAGCCGGATGAGTGAAAGCTGGGCGCTTGGAGGCGCTTCTTGAGGCGGGAGCGACGGAATGCGGCGTCACGGCGGGCCGGCCCGTGGGCGCGGCCCGCCGCGACAGTCGGCTGGGCTCAGTTCGCGGGCGGGAGCTCGGCCAGGGTCGCTCGGAGTTGCCGCGCGGCGTCCGCCGCCGCGGCGAGATCCTCGTCGGCCACCGCGCCGTTGAGCTCTTCGAGCTCGATGTTGATGCGGGCGAGATCGGCCTCTCCCAGGACGTGCTGAATCCGGTCCCGGATGTAGTCGAGGCTGAAGAAATCACCGTTCACGGAAGCCGCGT
Source organism: Gaiellaceae bacterium (assembly GCA_050697715.1). Lineage (GTDB taxonomy): Bacteria > Actinomycetota > Thermoleophilia > Gaiellales > Gaiellaceae > DASQWP01. Next base: position 8,764 of record JBOHAJ010000274.1, on the reverse strand, counting down.
CGCCCGCCGCCGCGTCGACCAGGAGCTGAGCTGCCCAGAGGTCGAAGCGGGCGAGGTCGATCTCGGTCGCGGGACGGTGGCGTAGCTGAAGGTCGAGGGTCCAGCGAGCGACGTCGATCGCCGCCTGGCGGGCTTCGGGCGCCTTGCGGCTACCGGTCCCGTCGGCGAGCGCCTCGAGCGCGCCGGCCATCTGAGTCTCGAGCCTCTTCGGCACCTCGCCTGCCTTGACGGTCTCCCAGGCGGCGGTCATTCTCTTGACCGTGGCCCGCGCCGCGTTCCAGTCCTTCGACTGGGCAGCGGCGAAGACGTCGGCCGCACCGCTCTCCAGGGTGACGAGCTCGGCCGGCGTCGGCTCGGAGAGCGCGTCGGTGGGCACCGCCAGCGCGAGCGCCTCGACGTCGCCGCCACCGCCGGTGAAGAACTCGCCGTAGCCGGGGCCGAAGGTCTTGCCCTCGGTGGTGTTGTCCATGTGGAGCTCCTCGATCAGGAGCCCACCCTCGACTGGGCCCAACGGGCCCTCGAGCGTCTGGTCGATGGCCTTGACGGTGACCTCCTCGAACACGAAGCCGGGGATGTTCTCGGGTCGATAGACGTCGCCGGGCTTCGGGTCGGCGGGCATGATCATCGCCGCCGGGCCGTCCTTGCCCGCGATCCAGGTGCCGTGGGTGTCGGAGATGAAGCCGTCCTTGAAGTTGAACACGTCCTCGCCGAAGTACCACACCGCTCCGGTGTCGTCCTGGGCGTAGAAGTCGTACGCGACCTCGTGGAGCCGCCCGTCGAGATAGGCCACGTACTGGGAGACGAGCGTCTCCACCTGCTGGCCCTGCCACCCGATGATCCTGGTCTCGGGCAGCAGCGTCACCTCGGTCCGAAACTGCCCGCCGTCGACTCGCCCTAGCAGCAGCACCGACTCCTGCGTCGAGACGGGGAACAGCGGGTTGTCGACGTTGGTGGGGTCAGAGAACGTCGGCGAGGCGAGATCGACCCGCTCGCTCTCCGGCGCCACCCGAATGCCCTCCACCACCGGCTGGGCGATCGTCTCCTGTCCCTGGCCGGCTGTGGACGTCTCCTGTCCTTGGCTGGCTGCGGACGCTGAGCCGCCGTCGTTCTGGCACCCGCCGGCGACGAGCGCCACCGCCGAGAGTGCCGCCGCCACGGCGAGTGGGAGTGCGGCTCTGACCGTGCGTCGCTCCGGGCGGGGTCGTCGCGGCGAGGGCTTCTGATTCCTGCGCTTCGGGTTCAAAGAACTCGTGTACTGACTCATGACGCTCTCCTTGTGTCGGAAGATTCCGGTGTCGACTCGAGAGCCACGCTAGAGGGCGTGGATGGGAGGGCCGTGAGGCGCCGATGAGAGGGGGATGAGGCCCAGAAGGAGAGGCAGAATCCGACCGTGACCGTCGACGTGCTGAGCCGGCGGGCTCTGAACCGGGCCACCCTCGAACGCCAGCTGCTGCTCCGTCGCTCGGGCATGTCGGTCCTGGAGGCCGTCGAGCACCTCGTCGGCCTGCAGGCGCAGCTGCCGCTGAACCCGTACACCGGGCTGTGGTCCCGACTGAAGCGGTTCCGGCCCGACGGTCTCGCCGAGCTGCTCGTGCACCGACAGGTCGTGCGCATCGTCGTCATGCGGGCGACCCTCCACCTGGTCAGCGCCGGCGACTGCCTGCTGCTGCGCCCGCTCATGCAGCCGGTGCTCGACCGGGAGCTCGCCCGCCACCCCGAGTACGGGCAGGCCCTGCTCGGGGTCGACCTCGACGCCGTCCTGGCCTTCGCCCGTCCTCTGCTCGCCCAGCGGCCGCGCACGGGTGCCGAGCTGCGCGCCGCCCTGGCGGAGCGCTTCCCCGACCACGATGCGTCGGCCCTGGCCTACGCGTGCCGCAACCTGCTGGCCTTCGTCCAGGCCCCGCCCCGAGGCGTGTGGGGCCGCACCGCCCAGGTCACCTCGACCACCGCCGAGTCCTGGCTGGGCCGTCCCCTCGCCACCAATCCGTCGATCGACGACGTGGTCCTGCGCTACATCGCGGCTTTCGGGCCGGCGGCGGTCGGGGACGTAACCACCTGGTCGCGCCTCACCGGGCTGCGGGAGGTGGTCGACCGGCTCCGGCCCCGGCTACGCACGTTCCGGGACGAGCGCGGCCGCGAGCTGGTCGACCTTCCCGACGCGCCCCGGCCCGACCCCGACACACCGGCCCCGCCCCGCTTCCTGCCCGAGTACGACAACGTTCTGCTGTCGCACGCCGACCGCAGCCGCTTCGTCTCCGCGGAGCACCGCACCCGGCTGTCCGGCGTGCCCGGACCGGTCCATGGTTCCGTGCTCCACGACGGCTTCCTCTGCGGCATCTGGCGGGTCGACCGCGATGCCGGGAGCACAACGCTCGTGGTCAACCACGTCGAGCGCCTGACGAAGCGGGCCACTGCCACGCTGGCTGCCGAGGGCCGGAGACTCCTGCGCTTCCTCGCCGCCGAAGCCGACACCCACGACATCCGCTTCGTTCCCGTCGATTGACGTCAAACGCGCCCGAACTTCCCACGGCGAGGTGTGCCTGGTCCGAAAGCCCATCGGCGCGCCGACCGATGAGTTCCGACACGCGGCGAGGTCTAAGCGATGAGGTGCTCTCAGTCCGTCGACCAACCTGAGGAGGCACAAGTGAATCTCCCGCAAGTCGTTTCACCGGCCGAGTGGGAAGCTGCTCGAGAGAACCTGCTCGTCAAGGAAAAGGAAGCCACCCGGGCGCGAGATGCGCTGGCCGCAGAGCGGCGACGGCTGCCGATGGCCCAGCTCGACAAGGACTACGTCTTCGAGGGCCCGGACGGCAAGGCGAGCCTGCTTGATCTGTTCGAGGGACGCCGTCAACTGATGATCTACCACTTCATGTTCGCCCCGGGTGTCCACGGCTGGCCGTCGGCGGGCTGCGACGGCTGTTCGATGTTCGTCGACAACGTGGGGAACCTCGCCCATCTCCACGCCCGGGACACCTCCTTCGCCCTGGTGTCCCGCGCACCACTGGCCAACATCGAGGCGTACAAGCAGCGCATGGGCTGGACCGTGCCGTGGTTCTCCTCCTCCAGCAGCGACTTCAACGTCGACTTCGGTGTCACGACCGACGAAGGCGAGACCTTCGGCCTCAGCGTCTTCCTCCGCGATGGCGACCGCATCTATCGCACGTACTTCACTTCCGGGCGCGGCGTGGAGGCACTCGGTAGCAACTGGACCTTCCTCGACCTGACACCACTCGGCCGGCAGGAGGACTGGGAGGACTCACCCGCTGGGTACCCGCAGACCCTGCGGTATGGGTGGTGGCGCCGGCACGACGAGTACGAGGCCGCCGTCTCGTGAACTGCCACGGACGGTCTGGGCCGTTGTCGTCCCCGCCAATTGCAGCACACATCGGGCGCCTGATCGCCCGCAGGAGACCCTAGGAAATCGCAGTTGCGGTCAAACGAGCCGGCGTCCGAGGTCGCGCACCGTCTCGAGCATCAGGTCGGCGTCGGCGGTCGTCGTCCTCCAGTTGACGAAGGCCGGTCTGAAGCCGACGGTGCCCGCCCAGCGAGTCGTGCCGACGTAGACGCGGCCGTCGGTGAGCACGGCCCGCGCGATGGCGAGGTTCAGCTCGTCGAGCGTCTCCTCGGGCACCCCCGGAGGCCGGTAGCGGAAACAGACGATGTTCAGCGGCGCCGGGGCGAGCAGCTCGAGGTCGTCGGCGGCCTCCACCTCGCGGGCGACGTGCACGGCGAGGTCCAGGCAGCGCTCGACGATTGCCCGGTAGCCGTTGCGCCCGTAGGCGGCGAGCGTCGCCCAGACCGCGAGCGAGCGAGCGCGTCGCGAGAGCTCCGGGGCTCGGAACGCGAAGACCTCCTCGTCCGGCAGGTAGGTCGCTGCCGCCGAGAAGACGGCGGTCAGGAGCGCCGGGTCGCGCACGAAGGCGAAGCCGCAGTCGTGGGGGACGTTCAGCCACTTGTGCCCGTCCGAGATCACCGAATCGGCGCGCTCGACACCCTCTGCGAGTGCGGCGGTGCGCGGCGAGACACGCGCGAAGAGGCCGAAGGCGCCGTCGACGTGCAGCCAGGCTCCATGCTCGCGTGCAAGGCGGCTCATCTCCGCGATCGGATCGAAGTGGCCGGCGTTCACCTCGCCCGCGTTCGCGATCACGATCGCGGGCGCGCCTCCCAGCTGCTTCAGCTCGCGCTCGAGGCCTGCGAGGTCGAGCCGGCCGGTCTCGTCGGCCCGGCAGTACGTCACCTGATCGCGCCCGATGCCGAGCATGGCAAGGGCCTTCAGCGAGGTGACGTGGACGAAGCCGCTCGTCAGCACGGGAATCGCGGGTAGCTCTGCCAGTCCGCGCGCCGCGATGTCCACGCCGTGCCGCTCGCCCCACCACTGGCGAGCTGCCGCGAGCGCCGTGAAGTTGGCGGTGGTGGCGCCGGTCGTCAGCACGCCGCCCCAGGAGGCGGGCAGGCCGAACAGCTCCTGCAGCCACGCGAGGGAGGTCGACTCCAGCTGAAACGCGAGCGGGCTCGAATCCCACGCGCCCGCGTTCTGGTCGATCAGGGCCGCGAACCAGTCGGCCGCCAGCGCGGCAGGCGTCGAGCCGCCGATCACCCAGTGGAAGAAGCGCGGGCCGCCCGAGCGGACGTGCGCCTCGGTCCCGCGCTCGAGCAACTGCCGGACCGCCGCGAGCGTGCCGCTGCCCTCCTCGGGGAGCGAGCCGGCGAAGCTCCGGGCGGCCTCGTCGGCTCCTCGGGCCCGCACCGGACCGTCGAGGTCCGCGAGGTACCCGCGGGCGTGCTCGAGCACGAGCTCGAGCGCAGGGAGGGCGTCCTCAGGTGCGGTGAACGGGTCGGGCATCGGTCTCGCGCAGCCGAGCGGCTTGTTGGAGGTGGGAGCTCATACCGAGCTCACGGTACGTCGCTAGGGCCTGGTCGAGCAGGATCCACGCTTTGTCGGAGCCGGAGGGCCCCTCATGTTCCAACACCATCTGCGCGTAGCCCGTCTGGGTGTGGGCGAGGGAGGGCCGAGCGCCGATGCGTGCGCTCAGCCCTAGGGAGTCGCGGAAGTGGCGCTCGGCGTCGTCCCAGCGCGCCGTGGCCGTGGCCAGGATTCCGAGGAAGCGTGAGATGGGGCCGAGGCTGATCTCCGGATAGCTGATAGCGACTCTGTCGGCATAGGGCAGCAGGCGCTCGTACAGCGTCGCGGCACGCGGCCTGTCGCCGAGTCGCGCGGCCGCCTCGGCTAGGAGGCACATGCTGACCTCCCACTCCTCGTCGAACGGAAGGCGACCGAAGTCGTCCGCAGCGAGTGCTTCGAGCTCGGTTCGGGCCTCGTCGATCGAGCCGAGCTCGGCCAGCAAGTTCGCGAGAACGCAGCGCCAGATCAGGTATGTGGGATTGTTCGTCGCCGCGCCACGCACGAGCTCCTCGACCTCTCGGACGCGCCCCTGCTCGCGGCGGAGAAGGTACAGCTGGAGTCCGTAGGTGGCCGCCGCGTTCCAACCCAGAGCTCGCTCGCCGAGCGCGCGGGTCTCGGTTATCAGCTGGTCGGCCTCTTCGAGCCTTCCCTCGAGCAGCGCCAACAACGCCCGGTAGACGGTGACGATCCATCGCTGCGCCGGCTGACGGAGCTCCTCGGCGAGGCTGGTCAGCGCCTCGAGGTCCGCGTAGGCCGTCGTCAGGTCGCCGAGCTCGATCGAGGCGGCGAGATGCAAGTCGTAGCCTTCTACGGCGCGCTCGAGATCTCGCGCCTGGAGCGCGACCTGAACAAGCTCCCTCGCGATCTCGGCCTGCTCGGGCGTGAAGTCGGGTGAGTGGCGGCTTTCGATGTAGCCGAGGAGGGCCCAGGCGAGGGTCGAGGGCTCCCCGATCCTCCGGGCCATTTCCAAGGCTTCTGCGCCCAGCGACCGTCGACGCTCGGCGTCCGCTGCCGAGTCGCGGAGTGGCCCGGCCGCGAGTCGGACGATGAGCCTGACACGCAGGATGCTGTCCTCATCGTCGAAAGCGGTAAGCGCCCGCTCGAGCAGAGACGCCAGATGCGGGTCGTCCCGCGAAACGTCCCAGATGAACCTGCCGCCGTAGCCGAGAGCTGCTCGGGCGAGCCGCTCGGGAAGCCTCTGCGACGCAGCGAGCTCGGCGGCTTCCCGGAAGGTGGCCTTCGCCGCCGGGGTGTCTCCTGCCCGCGCCTGGGCTTCTCCCAGGGTGAGCAGGAGATCGCAGCGCGCGGCGCCGGGGTGTTCGGTGAGTTGGAGCGCCATCCGGTAGAGGGACACGGCCTCCTCGAACGCGAGCAGGCTGACGGCTTGGTCACCCGCCTGCCGGGCGTAGTCGACCGCCTCGCCGACGTTGCCGGCGGGAGCCGCCGCGAAGAAGTGATGGGCGAGCTCGGCGAGATGCGGCTCGGCGTTCTCGGAATAGAGGGCCTCGAGCGCCTCGCCGATTCGAGCGTGCAGCCGGACGCGGCGCGTGGCCGGAAGCTCGTCGTAGAGCGTGTCTCGGGTGAGAGAGTGAGAGAAGCGCAGACGCCCCACGGAGCCGGGCACCTCGCCGACGACGCGCTCCGCCGCTGCCTCGTCGAGCACCTCGAGGAGGGCTTCGCGCGAGCGTTCGCTCACGGACTCGAGCGCGGCGAGGCTGAACTCGCGGCCGAGCACCGAGGCGAGGGTGAGGACGTCCTTGCACTCCGGCGAGAGACGGCCCAGCCGTTGCCCGATCACGGAGCGCACCCCCTCGGGAATGGCGAGCCGCTGGGTCGTCCCGGCACCGACCTCGGCCAGCCGTCCTTCGGCCGCCAGGAGCCGGAGGACTTCTCCGACGAACAGTGGATTGCCCTCGGTCTCCTCGAGAATCGCTGCCACCAGCCTCTCGGTCGGCTCGATACCCGTGCTCAGCTCGATGAAGCTCGCCACGTCCGGCTCTGGCAAGCCGGCCAGCGACACGACGCGGGTGACGCGCTCGCGGCTGAGCTGGGCGAGCGTCGAGGCGAGCGGATCGGCGAGGGTCGGATCGACATCCCGGTAGCAGGCGAGGATGAGGATGCGGCTCTCGGCGAGCTCGCCGGCGACGAACTGCAGCAGCAGGAGCGACGGCGTATCGGCCGCGTGGAGGTCGTCCAGAGCGATGACCAGGGGCCTCGAGGTCGCCGCGTTCCGGAACAAGGAGGCGATGGAGTCGAAGAGGCGGAAGCGTGCTCCCTCGGATTCGAGCGAAGGAGGGGCCGGGAGATCCGTCAGGATCTCGCGCAGCTCCGGAAGGATCTGGGCGACGTCGACCGCCCCGCGACCGAGCTGAGCGCGAAGCGCGTCGGCCTCGGCTGCTCGGACGTGGGCGCGAAGAACCTGCACCCAGGGCCAGAAGGGCGGTGCGCCGCCCGCCTCCCAGCAGCGGCCGACCAGGACGCTCGCGCCCCGTTCCCTCGCCCGGGTCGAGAGCTCGTCGGCAAGACGGCTCTTTCCTATCCCGGGCTCCCCGGCCACGAGCACGAGTCGCCCGCGCCCGGAAAGGGCGTCCTCTAGACCGGCGACGAGCTCGCCGACTTCGCGGGTCCGGCCGACGAGAGCGCTGGCGGCGCTTGGCTGGGTGGTCTTGAGCGCCGGAAATTGCTGCGGTAGGCCTCCATCACGAGTTGGAAGACCCGCTCGGGCCGCTCCAGATCCTTCAGCAGGTGCTCGCCGAGGTCGCTGAGGCTCGTGTGCTCGGGAAGATCGTCCTCGACCAGCGCTCGGGTCACGTTGGACAGAAGGATCTGGCCGCCGTGACCCGCTGAGCAGACGCGGGCGGCTGTGTGGACGCCAAGCCCGACGTAGCGGTCGCTCCCGACGATCGGCTCGCCGGTGTGGAGCCCCATCCGCACTCGCACCTCGACGCCGTCCGGCCAGGCGTGAGCCGCCAGAGCCTGCTGTGCCGCGACGGCGCCCGCGACGGCATCCTTCGCGCGGGGAAAGGCAACGAAGAGGGCGTCGCCCTGGGTATCGACCTCGCGGCCGCCGAACTCGGCTAACGCCCTCCGGAGCAAGCGATGGTGTTCCTCGAGCACGTCCGCGTAGCGCGCGCCGAGTCGCTTGAGCAGGCGCGTCGATCCCTCGATGTCGGTGAAGAGGAACGTGACCGTGCCGGTCGGAAGCTCGCGCACGCTCGTAAGTCAAACGCAGCAGCGCCGCGCGTGCCAACCCGCGTCCACGCCGGGAGCGAGCCGGATGAGGCGGATCACCGGCGGCGGGTGTGGCGGGGGAAGCCTGGTCCCGGCACGAGCTCGATCTCGTGAGCGGCGAGTACGGGCGCTCCTTCCGGGACGAGAGCTGCCACGACGGGCGTCTTGTCGACCTTCCGCCGGAGGAGTCGCATCGGCTTGGCGCTCAGGTACTGGTCCCCCCACTGCCGGAGCGCGTTGAGTGGCGTGAACAGATCTGAACCCTTCTGGGTTAGCCGGTACTCGTACCGCGGCGGGCGCTCGTGGTAGAGCACCCGCTCGAAGATCCCCTCGTCGACGAGCCGGTTCAGGCGGTCGGTGAGGACGTTCCGCGCGATCCCGAGACTCTCCTGGAACTCGTCGAACTTGGTCATGCCGAGGAATGCGTCGCGGATGATCAGCCAGGTCCAGCGTTCGCCGACGATCTCGAGCGTTCGCGCGACCGAACACGACTCCTGCCCCTCGTAGTCCCGTTTGAGCATAGGATCAGGGTAGCGAATAGGGTTGCATGAAGCTACTGACTCGTGTTGGGTCGCTTGCTCCTAGCAAATCACCGACGACAGGAGGCCGCCGATGTGCGCCGACGCGACT
>JBOHAJ010000273.1:0-3042 GCA_050697715.1 Gaiellaceae bacterium | reverse complement strand
CATCGGATAGAGGTCGCACCAGGGGGGGCAGCCGGCGTCTCCGAGCGGGTCGTGGCGGACGTCTCCCTCGCGGATCCGGCCGACGAAGCCGCGGGCGTGCTCGACCGCCTTGTCGATCTGTCCCCAGAACTCGTCCTCGTCCTTGTAGTCGTTCCTCGAGAAGCCGGGCACGCCGTCCTCCTTGGCCGACACCCGGAGGAGCCCGCGCGCCGCGCGCTCGCCCGCGAGCGCCCGGTACAGGCCGCCGATCGGCTCGATCCCGACGAGGTCGCGGAGGGCGAGCATGTAGAGCGGGATCTGGAGCCGGAGCTCGGAATCGATCTTCGCAGCCGAGTAGGCGGTCTTTCCCGACTTGTAGTCCTGGACGATCCCCCGGGCGCTCATGGGGTCGACGTCGATCCGGTCGATCTTTCCGGCCAGCCTGAAGCCCCCCAGGTCCAGCCCGCGCTGGAGCTCGGGCGCCGAGCGCTCCGATCCGAAGGAGACCTCGAACCGGCGCGGGACGAGCGGCAGGCCCGACTCCGCTTCCTCGCGCACAAAGCTCTCGAGGTCACGCCAGAGGCCGCCCTCCAGCTCGCGCCGCTCGAGATCCGTCAGCTCCTGCCGTACGCCTTCGAGCGCCTCGTCGAGGCAGCGGCGGAGGAAGCGCACCGCGTCCTCCAGCTGCGCAGGCTCGACGCGCTCGGTGCCGACCTCCTTGGGCAGCCCGGCGAAGAAGCGGTGCAGGACGGTATGGGCGACGGAGCCGCGCAGCTTGGCGTCCACCTCCGCGTCGATCGTCTTCGGGGCGACAACCCGCTCGAGAAGCCACATGGAGGAGCACGAGGCGAAGAGCTCCAGCTCGGTCGCGTTGAAGGACGTGCGGGCGCCCAGCTCGCCGAGCACCGCAGGGTGCTCGAGCCGGGTCGGACGGTCGAAGGCGCCGCGCGCGCGGCGGTAGCGGCGCTCCCAGCCGTTGGCGAGCGCGAGCCCTTCGGCTACGGCCGGGTCGGCGACGGCCAGCGCCGCGAGCGCACGGAGGCGCTCGCGTCCTGTGGGAGCCTCGTCAACCGGCCACGTGAGCGCGGAGAGGGCGCGGCGGCGGGTCCAGCGCCCGACGTCCTCCGGCTCGAAGAGCGCGCGAACCTCTTCCCAGAACGGGCTGGCCTGGCGCGGGCTGCCCTCGTCGCCGGCCGCCTCGCGCACGAGATAGAGCCGGCGCGAGGGGCGGGTGCAGGCAGCGTAGAAGAGGTAGCGCTCGCGCCCGACGGGATCCGGACGGACGAGACGCGCGCGCGTGCGGCCGTCGAGCTCCCGGCGGGCCTCGTCGTCGAGGAACGGCGACGCGGGCGCGCGGCGCGGGAGGCTGCCCTCCTCGAGCCCGAGCAGGAAGACGACGTCGAAGCGGCGCGTCCGCGCTCGCAGGAGGTCGAGGACCGCCACCCGGCCCGGCTCCGCGGCTGAGGCGAGACGCACCGTGACGCGGTCGAGCGCGGCGAGGACGTCCTCGCGCGAGACCGGCCCGGCCAGGTCCCGCCAACCCTCGAGCTCGCCGAGTAGCCGAACAGCCGCCTCGTGGGCGCGCAGGTCGAGGCGGGAGGCCTCCGTGACGGGCGGGGACTCAAGACCATGCGCCCCGCGGAGCATCGCGGTAAGGAGTGCGCGCACGCCCGCGAGCGGCGACTCTTCCGCGCGAACCGCCTCCAACGCCGGGAGCGGGTTTCCGCGCAACTGCACGACGCGCTCTTCCACGTTCGTGCGCACCCCCAGCCCGCGCAGGCGCCCCTCGAGGTAGTCCGCGTGCGCGCGCGTGAGGCCCGAGTAGGGCGAGCGGAGAAACCCGAAGAGGTCGCGTCGCTCCCCGGTCTGCCACAGGAAGCGGAGGGCGGCGAGGAGGGCATGCCCGAAGGGCGTCTGGCCCAGGCGCACGCGGCCTTCGAAGGCGTAGGGAACGCCCATGGACGCGAAGGCGGTCTCGAGCGCCGCCCGCCGGCGCTCGAGCGAGGCGCAGACGACGGCGATGCGCTCCGCCGGCACTCCCTCCCGCAGGAGGCGCAGCGCCTCGTCGGCGACGAGCTCGAGCGCGCCCCGGGCGCCCGCGCCCTCCAAGAAGCGCACCGCGCCCTCGAGCGGCGGGGGCGCGGGGCCGGCGCCGTCCGCGAAGAGCGTCCGCTCGAGGTGCGCGAGGGCCGGGTGCGCGAAGTCCGCGTACGCCGGTGGGAGCTCCTCCACCCGTCCGTCCGCGAGCGCGGTAAGGTCGTCGGACGTGCGCGTGAGCGAGGCGAACGCCGCCCGCCCCGGCTCGTACGGGAGCGAGACCAGCACGTCCGTGCGCCCTGCAAGCGCGGAGAGCAGCGCCCACTGCGCCCCGGTCAGGTCCTCGAAGCCGTATGCGAAGACCGGCCGGCCGTTCCACGCGCCCAGCTCCTCCTCGATCCGGCGGACGGCGTGGCGCCGCTCGACATCCCGGTCCCAGAGACCGAGGCGCTCGAGCTCGCCGAGGTAGGCGGCGTACACGCGCGCGAGGTCTCCCTCCACCTCTTGGGGCTCGAGCAGCCCGGACTCGAGCTCCGAGATCGCGCCGAGGAGCCCGTCCGCGAAGCCGCGAAAGCGTGCCGAGGCGCCCAGGCCGTTCAGCTCGACGCCGGCGAGGACGCGGCGGAGGAGGAGCGTGCGCTGGGCGTCCGCGAGCACCGGCCTGTGCGTACCGTCACCGCGCGCGATGCGCTCGAAGAGGTCGTCGAACGTGCCAATCGTGCCGCCGAGGAGCGCTGGCGAGCGCGCGAACAGGTCGCGTTCCACGCGTTCGACCTCCGCCCGGTTCGGCACGACGAGGAAGGGATCGCGATCCAGCGCGGCCAGGTAGCGATCGAGGAGCCGCGCCACCTTCCCCGCGTTCGCCGGGCCAACCAGCAGAGCCAGCGGCACCGACCCATTCTAGCCGCAGCCCCGGCGGCCTCCCGGCGCGCCGGGCGGGCGTTTCAGGATCGGTTTTGCGCCGGAACTCCCTAGGCCGCGGCCGCCTTGGGCCGGCGGCCGCGGCGCGCGGCGGCGCGTCCGGGC